>CABURF010000007.1 GCA_902493755.1 uncultured Coriobacteriia bacterium | reverse complement strand
CCGTCTCGAATTGGGAAAACGACAAGACTTACCCGGATGTGCAGAGCCTGCTCCTGCTCAGCAAGCTATTTGGCATCTCCATTGATGAACTCATCAAGGGAGACGCAGTTGCGATGCAGCAGGCCATCAAGGAAGACTCGCGCAAGATGAGGCTCCTGTCATACGGGATGATCGGCTTCTCTGTACTGGCTTTCCTCTTCCTTCTCGTGTTCTCGTTAGTCTGGCAAGAACCGTCGGGATTTGCCCGCATGAGCAAGGGCAACATCGCGGGGGCGGCTACGTTTATCGTGCTCTATGCCATCGGATTCGGCATGGCCATCGCCATCGACCGCTTGAAGAAGAAGCACGACATCGTCACCTACCGGGAGATTGACCGGTTTCTCAAGGGAGAGCTTGACGGCGAGCCCGACTCGCAGGGCTTTGCGCGCAGACACCCGGCTCTCGGCGTGATGGTGAGGCTTCTGGGCGGTGCCGTTATTGGATTGATGCTAGCGGGATTGCTCCTCGTGCTCGAGGGCTGCTAGCCTCTCTCGCGCCTCTTTTACATAGCGCTTGCTCATTGGGATCTTCGAGCCTGAGGTGAGCACAATTTCCGTCGACCTGACAGTGACTACACGCTCTGAGTTTACGAGGTAGCTGTTGTGGCAGCGCAGGAAGCTCTCTGGCAGCTTCGCAATGATGTCACGCATCGTTGAGTACATTTGATATACGCCATCGTCGGAATGAATGAAAACCTTGCGCCTGATGCTCTCGATGTAGTCGATGGTTTCGACAGGCACGAGATGTATCTCGCGTGCGAACTTGACTACAAGCTTAGTAGACGTGGACGCGTCATTGGGATTGCTCGTATGTTGTTTACGCTGCATAGCACTCGCATCGAGTGCTGGCTTCTTTTGGGACATCGTTGATCTACCTGAATTGCTTTTGATTCCATGCGTTCAAAAGAGCGCCGCGTCTACTCTAAGGAAAGGAAAAACTTCAGGGAATACTTTTGGAATGAACGCTACCTGCGCTGTCATGAAAACTGGCTATCACAAGGTGAGGTAATTGCAAATGCCGCTAATCAGAAGGCCAGGAGCCCTTCGGAAGCAGGGTCATGCGCGTTTCATCGAGGTATGCGCGGGCATCTTCGTACTCGCCGTGCTCGCAGAGGCTCTTCACCACGTGCATGTGATTGCGTAGGTCGTGGCGAAGCGCCGCTGCTTCTTTGAGAGAGGCCTGCATAGCAGATGCGGCAGCTAGACTCTCGTCCACGCTACGACTGAGCATCTCAGCTTCCATGTCGATACGTTCTTTTTCCTGGTAACGGTTGATGTCGAAGAGCAGGAGAGCGTCCGCAACGATGGCAGCTGCATAAAGGATTATCGCAACGAAAAGATCCACAGTGCTTGCGTTCATGAATTGCAGTCCCATGAAAGCCACAATGTACAGAAGCGGCATCTGCACCAACACAAAGGGGAGAAATGCCTGGTATGCGATGTCATCTTTGATGCCAGCTTGTGTCGATCTCTCCTCTGAGATGCCTAAATACTTGCATATTCGATAGAGCGCCCATAGCGAAAGTATGCAGCAGCCCATGTGGAACAGGATGGTGTCTCCGAGGTATTCGGGGATATGCGTGAGGACTGCGCCGTAGTCCATGATTTCAGAGCCCGTTAACGCAACCCAGATGAGCCCCGCTGGAAACTCAGCGGCGGCCATGATCGTGTTTGCGATGACCACCACCATTGTCTTCTTGAAAAGGTTTCCACGCAAAAGCGCAATGGGAAGCACAAGCAAACACACTACCGAGAAGAGAGCCTTTAAAGAGAGTGGAACCGTCGTTCGAAACGGCATAAAAAGCAAGGTGCTTGCTATCGTCAACGTCCAATATAACTTTGGATGGCGTGTTCCGAGAATCTTTACCAGCGTAAATGCAAACAGGAACTGCGTGGGAAGCACATTCAGGCAATCTATCAGAAAGAACGCAGGGCCATACCCCTCGGGTAGGAACTCTATCACAGCAGGTTCCCGTCCAGTCTGCCAAGATACGCTGTCAGCTCCTTGCGCACCGTCGCGTTGTAGTGCTGGCCGAGCGGCACCGTTTTGCCAGAGCGCATGACAAGTTCCTTTTCCCTTAGCGTTGTCACGGCATCCATATTTACCAGAAAGCTCTTGTGGCAGCGCTCGAAGGAGGCAGGCAGTCTGTTAATCAGGTCGGAGACAGTTGCGTACATCTCATAAGAGCCATGCGTGGCGTGGATATGCACCTTGCGCAAGTTGCTCTCGACGTATTCGATTTCGTTGGTTCGAAGGTATGTGGTCTGTCCCTTGTACGTGACAGGCAGCACTTTGTCTTGCTGTGTGCGCAAGTTCTCGATTGCTTTGCCTAGCGCCCTATCAAATGCGTCTTGACTCACGGGCTTGACGAGGAAATAGGTATGCCGCGTTTCATAGACGGACTCGCAATACTCCATGTATCCCGTTACATAGATTACTTCCGTAATGTCGTTTGAGTTGAGTAGGGAGCGAACCGCGTCGATACCGTTCATACTGCTGTTGTCGAGCTTTATATCAGCAAAGAGGACGTCTGGCGCACCTTCGCTCTCTATGACTCCGGCAAGCTCATCTGCCGTGCTCGTGCATTGTGTTGCGAGCTGGTCGACAAAGGGGCTCGCTTCGATTAAGCCGAGAAGCGCCCTGATTGATTCCTGATTGTCTTCTAAGATGATAGCGTTGTATTTCAATAGCAGGCCTTCCGTGTGTTTTCTCAGCCATCTTCGCATACGAACATGGCTGCCGCAGAGAAGACGTCCTTCTCTATGCTCGTTACGAGTGTGCCACTGTGACGTGAGGCAATTCCCTCAACTATGGACAGTCCCCAACCATGGTCTTCGATGCCCCTGAAGGCTGGCCGCTTTCTCGGACTTTGCATATAAGCGCCTTCGCTCGAGATGCATGGCGTGTTGGAGGGCATGCTATTGCGTGTGCTTACCACGAGCATGTTGCCACGCATTTCCGATGTCATCTCTACAAATGGCTTGGAGCATTCGTTTTCTGTCGATCGTTTTGCGGCCTCCAAGGCGTTGTCCAAGAGATTGGCGAACACGGCGCACAGCTCTACGTCCGAGATGAGGGGAACGCTGCAAGGAACGCTGATCGCGAACGATGCATCTATACCTGCTGCCGTGCATTCATCATGCTTTACCGCTGCAAGCACATCTATGGCCGGGTGCTCGCAAAAACGCAAGGTGACGTTATCCAAGGCCGTTCGCATGTCCGTGAAAAGAGCATCACCACGCGGTCCCCCTTTCTCCTCCAGCAGCTTTGATGCCTTCTGAAACTCATGATTAGCCGTACGATGTATCGTCTCGATGCGCTCCATATCCTGTTGCATCTTCAAGTTGTACTGTCTCTGTGCTTCCAATTGGTCGGCAAGTGTCTTCATGCGCAACTCTGAGCGTGCCTTGTCTTGGACTCTTTTTAAATTGCGGAACAAGAGCACGTCGACAGGAATGCACGCGAGTGCAAGGACGATGATCAACATGGGTATCCATGCCGGGCAAGATGAACCCGCGGCCCAGTATGAAATTGTCACGATAGTCAGAAGCTGGCTAAGAGGGAAAAGCGCATATATGATTCGCTGAGGTAATGAGGAACTCCGCTTTCCCAGCTCTTTGCAGCAGGAAAATGAGCAAGTGGATGTCGCGCAAAAGGCGACCTCTGTCGTCGTACCTCCATCCTGCATCCGCGCTCTCCCTCCCTATGATCCTGCTATTGGATTTCTTACGCCAACTGCTCGCCGGCCGTGGGGCCCGCGGCCATCTGGTATACCGCGTCCACGTGGATGAAGCAGCCACCCTTCGCCTTGATGGGAAGCCCCATGGAAGCGAACTTGGCGTCCACCATCTCCTTTTGGACGGCGAACTCGTCGCCCTCGTTGACGTAGCGCGCCGTGCCGTGGATTTGGAACGCATCATGGCCGGTCCAGAACGCGACGGCGACCTTCTGGTTCTCCTTCAGGTTGGCTAGCGTCTTCTTGAAGAACTGGTCGGAGATGTAGACCGTCTCCTCGTCGATGACGGTCTTCATGCCGATGGCGGCTCCGTTGGGCGTCCCGTCGGCAGATGCCGTGCACAGGACCATGTTCTCGGCGGTTTCGAATAGTTCCCTCACGTTTTGGGTCATGGCTGCCATGGTGGCTTCCTTTCTCGCAAGCTTCCGTTGCGAATAGTATACGCCCTCGGCTATCATGTCCCTCCTTGTTTCGTAGCATGGTGAAAGGGATTCCTATGAACGAGGAAATCGATATCGAAAGCTGGACCGATGCTCTCGTCGGCAAGGCGCTCGACGTTTTTGGCCCCCGCCTGAAGCTCGTCGGTGTCCAGGGCAGCCGTGCCCGAGGGGAGGCCCGGCCCGACAGCGACATTGATGTCGTACTGGTCGTGGAGGGATTGGATGACGATGACCTCGCGACCTATCGCGACTTGCTGGCTATCATGCCCCATGGCGATCTTGCCTGTGGGTTCACAGGCTCGCCGGATCTGCTCGCGGCATGGCCGCGCCACGACGTGTTCAACTTGGTCCAAGACACGCGCATCGTGTTCGGCTCCTTCGACTTCATGGATACGGACTTCACCATCGATGATGCGATACTATCTGCCAAGGTGGGAGCTTCGGAAATCTACCACGCGATGAGCCACGAGCTCGTCTTCGCCGAAGGCTCGCTCGACGCCATCGTCGCTGCCTGCGTGAAGTCGGCCTTCTTCGTCATGCGCGCATTGCACTATGCCAAGACCGGCGAGTATCCGCCGAGCCGCGCTGCCATGAGAGAACTCGCGACGGAGCAAGAGGCGGTGTTCCTTGATGCCTACGACGACCCCGATGCCTTCGAGACCGAGGAACTTGCCCATGCGCTTCTCGCCTGGTCGAGCTCCATCGTAAGCTTATAGCGACTCTCTTCCCCTCACGAGAGGGGAATCATGTCGAGGCGTAGGGTCTGCTCGACGACCTTCATCAGATCATCGTCGCTGATGTCGGGCTTGACCTTCACGAGTCCCACCAGGCCAAAGATTGCGACGCAGAACATCTCGTAGACGAGCTCGATCTCTATCTGATGGTATGCGGCGTATTCGGTGGCGATGTGATCGTAGAGAAGTTCAGCCGTTTCCCGGGTCGCTCTCACGTCAAACGCGTCGCGCACACCGAGTTCCTCGAGTACGCGGATCATCGGACGTGGGGTGCCTTCGGCATCGTAGAGCGCATAGCGGAAGATGCGCACGCACTCCCTGAGCGAGCCCCGGGTGTCCCCGAAAACGCGCTCTTCGTTCCATGCGATGACGCTTTCCACCAGATCCTCGACATAATCGTCGATGACCGCCTCGATGATGCCGTTCTTGTTTCCAAAATGATAGTAGACGAGTTCGCGAGTCGCGTTGGCCTCCCGCGCGATGGCCCTGACCGTGGTAGCTCGTACTCCGTCACGCTCGAAGAGCTTACGGGCGGCCGTGGTGATGTTGCCGCGCGTTCCCGTGAGCCGGCGCGTCTCATTCAGGTTCTGTCTATGAGGACGAACATGCGAGGCAGCTTCGCGCGGCGAGCGCTCCCCATATTCGAGGATTGTCGTCATGTTCTCACCTGGCCCAGGTTGGCAGATTTCGTTATGTCTTTAACATATTAGGCCAATATGTTAAATCTTATTATACTCCGAGATGATACACTGCGGCTGGTTTCCCGCATTTAGCTGGGAAAACACCGAGGTGAGGAGGCGCGCCATGACGGTTCCTGTTTGGGTCACTCCAATTTCGATGGTGATATACACCATACTCCTGATGTTGTTCACGGAGTTCATGCGTCGCCACTATCGCACCTCCATGTGGTTTTGGGTGGTTTCGCTTGCCACCATCCCGTTCTGGATTATGAACATACCGGCCGATGACTGGTTCCGCTGGGCCAAGAACCTGTCGGTCATACTGCCACTCATCTACGCTGGAATCGGGCGTATCGCCGCCGTGCAGCAAAAAGACACCCCGTTTTGGCGTCTCATGCGCCAGCGCTGGGTGCGCTGGGTGCTCTACGGCATCGTGTTCTGCAACATCGCCGAGGCGACCTTGCGCGATGTCGAGATGGGCAACTACATGAACGCCCTGGCCGGGTTCATCCTGTGCGTCACGATGCCCTTTGGTGACAAATACTGGAAGTACGACACCGCGCACTACGGCGAGATCATCGCCTATACGGTACCCATGTGGAACTTCCTCTACACCACGTGGAACGCATGCTTCGTCTATGCCGAGGGCCACGCGTTCTTTGCCAGCACGTGCTGCATCCTGGCGGCAGCCGAGCTCTATCCCATCATCAAACGACAACCGGAGCTCTACATCACCGGCCGAATCTATACCCTGGGCATACACCTGCTGCTGCGCAGCTGCTTCCCGTTGCTGTTCCCCACCATCATGAACAGCGCGGCCTGGTTCAACCCCGATGTGATGTACTGGTGGGGCATGATCAACGGCATCATCGGCATCCCGTTCGTCTTCTGGTACTGCTACCAGCTGAGCAGTGGAAAGGCCGATGTCACCTTCCGTCGGCGCAAGGCTCGGGAGGAATACCTCGTTGGCCGAGAGGAAGGGCTGATAGACGAGTACGGAGACCCGGTGAGCACCGAGGCCGCCATCGTCGTGGACGAGCAGGTGGGCGACAAGCCCGAAGTCTCCAAGTAGGCATCGAGGGAAGGGAACCATCATGGGGATTCTGTATCAAGCGGCCGATCCCATCTACTGGGCCATCTGGCTGTTCGTCCTATTTGCGCTCATGGCTTTCAACGAGTTGGGGCGCGTGAAGCTGTGGGCCGGCCTGGCGCTTTTCGCCATCGTCCCTATCGCGCTGACCATCTTCGTTTGGCCCGAGACCGCCGCGCCCGGAAACGAGTATGGCACCGGCACCTGGTTCAACTGGGTGAAGACCTATTCGGCCCTTGCGGGCTGCCTCGGCTTCATCGCCTTGCGCTTTGTCAAATGGAACGGTAAGGACGGCAAGGTCCACTACCTCTACGAAAAGAAATGGGCGCTGTGCTTCCCGCCGCTCATCCTCGCCATCAATATCGCCGAAGCCGTCATCCGCGACTTTCAGGTGTTCGGCTTTGCCCTGTGGAGCGGTGGTGTCGTGGAGAACCTCTGGACCATATCGGGTCCGTGGAACATCATGAACGGCATTGCGGGCATCTTGAACATCGTCACGATTTGCGGCTGGTTCGGAATCTTCATCTCGAAGGACTCCTCCAAGGACATGATCTGGCCCGACATGATCTGGCCCTGGATCATCGCCTATGACTTGTGGAACTTCGCCTACACCTACAATTGCATCTCGGACCACTCGGCCTATTGCGGTCTGGCCCTCCTGCTGGCGTGCACCATCCCCACCTTCTTCATCAAGCGAGGCGCGTGGTTGCAGCATCGGGCCCAGACGCTTGCGCTGTGGATCATGTTCGTCATGACGGTTCCGCAGTTTGCCGACGTGCTGGCGCCCATTCCCACCACGCACAATCCCACTGCGTTCTTTGTGGTGAGCCTCATTGCGTTGGCGGCAAACGTCGCCGTGGCCGTCTACCAGCTCTATCGCATTCGCAAGCTCAAGCTCAATCCGCTCAAGGACGAGATCTACAAGGGCACCAAACCCTACGAGCGCGTCGTCGAGGAGAACCGCTAGACAGCTACTATACGGCACAGCTATTTGCGTGATGCCTTGTAGTCCGTGCCCCATTTCTCCATCGCATCGAGGATGGGTTGCAGGGATTGGCCCAACGGCGTGAGGGAATACTCGACACGCGGGGGCACCTCCGCATACCCCTTGCGGTTGACAAGTCCCGCCTCCTCCATAGCACGCAGGTTCGACGTGAGCACCTTCTGCGAGATCTTGCCGATGGAACGCTGTAGCTCCTTGAAGCGCAGCGTTCCATTTGTTGTGGTCTGGTGGTAAGCAACGCAGCCACAGACGCGCATTACGGGGCGACACGCAACGCAAACGCCACGTATGGTGGTGTGGTGGTCGAGGGTGCGGCCATGAGTGCACATTGCTTGGCGTAATTGCCTTGAAATGTGGTGCGGTGGCTGGTGACACGACCATGAGTACACATTGCTTGGCAGTAGTCTCAGCAAGCGCCACGTATTGTGACATGGTGGCTGGAAAGCTATTGGATGCATGCCTTTTGAGAAGACGCTGCCATTGCGAATCGCGGATGCGGAGGTGTGACGATGAGCTAGCCGAACGAGGACCCGGATGCCACGATGGCTGTTGCCGCATAAGTCCTCTATCATTCCCGAAGGCAGGATAGAGAGAAGAGGAGCCATGTCGCTAGAGAGGGCAAAGAAGCACCTCGCCGAGTCCCTGCGCAGGTTCGACATGGTCTATCCGGCGTGCGGAAGCTCCAACAGCGCCATCGCATTGACGCCCGACGAGCTGGCGGTGATCGTTCCCAAAAGCGAGTGGGTGGACGTCTGCAAGTTGCCGGAGTGAAGTCCGCCACCTGCTTCGATTAGACTTTTCCACGCGGCAATAGGCTAGCCTACGGCTATAGTGAGTGCGTACCAAGACGAAGGCGGCCGCGTGAAAGAGCAAAAAGAGAGCATCTGGAGCTTTCCCTACATCGCATTGATGGTGGTGAATCTCTTCCAATCCATGGCTGCGTTCATGGCCAACACCACGCTTCCGGTTTACGCTGACGCGCTGGGAGCATCCCCCTCCGTGGTGGGTATAGTGGTGAGCTCGTTTTCCGTGACGGCGCTGCTCATCAGGCCCTTCGCGGGTCCCGCGTTTGATAGCTTCTCGCGCAAGCGTCTGCTCATGGCATCGCAATGCATCATATGCGCCTGCATGTTTCTCTATGGCGTGGTGAATTCCCTGCATGGGCTTGTCATCGTCAGGCTCGTGCACGGCATTGGGATTGGTTGTAGCGGCCCGCTTGCTATGTCGCTCGTATCGGAGTTCCTTCCGGAGTCGAGGTTCGCGAGCGGAATTAGCATCTATGCCTTGGCGCAGTCTTTCGCGCAGGTGGTCGGTCCGGCAGCGGGATTGTACCTAGTGGACGCCATCGGCTTTTCGCCATCCTATTTCCTCGCTGCGGGTTGCCTCCTGGTGGCCATTTGCGGTGTGGGACTCATAAGGGAGCCGTATCGGGAGCGCTTGCGCTACGAGCTAAAACTTAATCGCATGTTCGCGCCGGAGGCAGTGGGAAAGGGGATCGCCCTGATGCTGCTTGCGACCTCGTTTTCGTGCATGGGCGCCTACGTCGTGCTGTATGGCTACTCCGTGGGGGTTTCCCAGATGGGGGTCTTCTTTATCGTGTACGCCTTCTGCCTGTTGGGGACGCGACCCTTATTCGGAAACATGGCCGACAGGTTTGGTGCGCCACGCATGCTCGCCGTCGGCATCGCATTCTTCGCGGCATCCTACGTTGCGCTCGCCGTCGCGGACAATCTGGCGACGTTCATCATCGCAGCGATTCTGGGCTCGGCCGGATTCGGATGCTGCGGTCCGCTGCTCCAATCCGCCGCGCTGGCCTCCGTGCCCCCGTCTCGACGCGGTGCCGCAAGCAACACCGCCTTCACGGGGCTCGACCTGGGAATGCTCATCGGCCCCATTATCGGGGGAGTGGTCATAGAGGCCGCAACGCCGGTTCTCGGAGGCCAGCCTGAGGCGTATTCGCTCATGTGGCTGGCAATGCTCGTGCCCGCCATAGGCGCCTCCCTGATTGTCTTGTGTTGGAACCTGCGGCATCGGTAGAATAGAATCACTTAGGTGAATCGAGGCACATCATGGATGTCGAAGCTCGCAAGGCGCTGACAAAGCGCATTAAGATGAAGGGTTTAGAGCTCGGGTTCTCCCACGTGGGCGTCATACCCTGCCATGACTTCCCAGGCTACGCCGCCGAGGTTCGCGCACGCAACGGCTATGAACGCTTCATCGACAATCCCGCTTCGTTTTACGCCGGGTGCTTTCCGTCCGAGTTCTTTCCCCAGGGCAAGTCCATCGTGTGTGCCACCTTTGGGTTTGGCGATGTGGAGTACCCGCCGGAGCTACTGAAGTACATAGGCCGCATATATCTGGCCCGTTGTTACGTGCCCGTTCCCGATAACGTGGCGGGCAAGCGCCTGGAGGCCATGGGGGAGTTCCTAGAGTTGCAAGGCATGGAGGTCTACCGTGGTAATATCGAGCTGCCTGCCCGTCCCATTTGCGCAGAAGCCGGCCTCGTTACCTACGGCAACAACAACTTCGTCTATACCGAGGAGGACGGGTCGTTCGTCGTCCTCTACACGTGGCTCGTGGACACGGAGCTTGAATACGACCAGGCTCCAATCGAAAACGAGTGCCCACCGGATTGCAACTTGTGCCTGAAGGCGTGCCCTACCGGTGCTATCGAGTCACCGCGGCATCTGAACCCCATGAAGTGCGTCCTACTCAATTGCCTTATCCCCAATGGCCAGGCTGATCAGGAGGCCATGGGCACCTACATTCACGGATGCGACATATGCCAGGAGGTCTGCCCTCGCAATCACGACGTGCTGCGCCGAGCCAAGCGCAAGGATCCATTCCTGGAGAAACTGGCTGTCGACTTCGATTTGGAACGCGTGGCTGAGCTAGATAGCTTTGACGATGATTACTATCGCGACGTCTTGCGGCCGGTCATGTACAACTACATTCGCGACCCTGCGGTGTTTCGTCGCAACGCGAGGCGAGCGCTGGCGGCTGAACACTGAGTTGCTGTGCGGCGGAATCCTTCGTCGAGACGCAATTCATCTACACGGTTATCGAGGCAATCAGGGGAGATGCCCAGCTTCCCGACTACCTCTCGAAGAGCGAGTTCTCGACGCGATTGGATCAGGTGTGTCTCCTGGCCGATGACAGGGCTCCTTCCCAACTGCGTCGCATGCTACATGACGCCATACTGAGGATGTGGAGTGCCAAGTTGGGCATTGACGTGGACGGACTCGATCTTCGAGACCGTACGTCCCTGGAGTTCGTCATCGGCGGATTTCTGGGAATCTTCGCATACAGGAGCCGCGAGAGCGGGAGTTTCGACCTGAAGGACATCTGGGGTGCGGATTATTTGCGTCATGCCTTCGACATCATCAACGGCATGGTGGAGAAGAACGAGCAGGCGTGAGCGAGAGGCAACAATAAAGAACGTCCATACCTTCCGACTCCAATGTACCAGAGCCTATGATGGCAATCACAATAAGTCGGTTTTCGCGAGGTCCGCTAGCCAAAGTCTTAAGTCAGCAGCTCGTTGCTTCTCCCAAATAGGCCGATACGGCATAGGCGGTTATGTTGGAGCGGTTGATGATGCCCACCATCTGTCCGCCTTCCATTACAGGTGCCTTCTTGAGGTGGCTGTCGGCAAGAGTACGTGCCACGGCGCCCATGTCGTCTTGAGTACTCACGGTTATGACGTTGCGTGTCGCCATCTGGCTGACCGGTGTGTTCATGACTTCTCCAAGCGTTTTGTTGAAGTCCTCGTTGTCGAGTTCGACGATGAATGACCAGGCGCTCTTGAATGCCGGCACCTGATTGGCGAGGCTGCGCATGATATCGCCATCCGAAACGAAGCCGACGATACCTCCCTTTTCGTTGACGACCGGTGCGCCTGATATACCTTTGGACACAAAGAGCTGCATGGCATCGGACACCAGGGCACTTTCTGCCAAGGTGTACACGTCGGTCTTCATGAGGGATATGACGCTCGGTTCGACATTCATGCCAGATTTGTGAGCCGTCTCCTCAATCTGTGCCTGTTCCCAATTCTCGGCAGTGGGAACGACGCTGGTGGCAGTTTGGTGGCGAATCCAGAGGGCTACGAAGAATCCGATTAGCCCCATGGCACCGACCAGGCATCCGGTGACGACCATGCCCTGAGTCGCGGCCTGGGCAGCGGATGCACCGCCGGCGGCCGTGACTGCGCTTACCGCGGCATAGACGCCCGTGAACACCGACGAGCCAATGCATCCGGCAATCTGGAAGCCCGTGGACATGACCGTGACCCCGTGGGGGTTGAGTTGGTAAGAGAGCTTGGAAAGCGCAAAGCTCTGCACTGGGCCGATGACGAGGGCCGAACCGCAGATGACCGGGATGTAGATAAGTGCCAACACGATGGGGCTGGCGGTTGCGATAAAGACGCCCGTGAGCACGGAGAACACCGCCATGCACGCAAAGCCCAAAGGAAGCAATACACCGGGACCATGCTTGTCGAAGACGCGACCGGCTACGGGCGAGACGATGCACGAGCATAAGATCGCCGGAAACAGCGTGAGGGAGGCAATGAGGGCCGGCGTTCCCAGAATCGATTGCATGAAGGTCGGTACGATGATGTTCATTGCGAAGATGACGATCAAGGAGAGCATGTTGGCGACGACGCCAACGGCAAAGGGAGCAATCTTGAGGGGCTCGAGGTTGATGAGGGGTTCGGCGAGCTTGCCCTGGCGTTTGACAAAGACAACGAGCGCCACAATGCCGATGATTGCCGCGACAAGCGCGATGACTACGCTTCCGCTAAAGACCGTTGATATGCCATAGAGGATACCGATGAGTGCGATGCCGATGAGCGCCACGGAAAGGGCGTCAAGGCGGGGATGGCTGAGCTTGGCGATGTTACGCAAGATGATTGCTCCTGCCAGGAAGCACAGTGCGGAAAGTCCGGCAAACACCCACAACAGCATGTGCCAATCGGCTACGGCCAGGATGAGACCGGCAAGGATGACGCTCGACGAGGGTCCCAGCGTCGTCATGGCGCCCATGATGCCCATGTAGGTTCCGAGCTTTTCACGCGGGGCGACCTCGAGGGTGATGTTCATGCCGATGGGAATGAGCATTCCCGTGCCAAGTGCCTGGATGATGCGTCCAATGAGGAGCACGGCGAAGTTCTGCGCAAACGCGCCGACGACCGAGCCGATGACCAGGAGCGCAGTCGTGGCGCAGAAAAGCGGACGGGTGGGAAACGAACGGTAGGCAAAGGCCGAGACGGGCACCATGACCGCCGCTCCGAGCATGTAAGCTGTCGCAAGCCACTGCACCGTGCTCACATCGACGGAGAGGCTTTCCATGATGGGGGCGAATCCCACATTCAGGAACGTTTCGTTGAAGGTGGCGAGAAACGCCGCGAAGGCGGCCACGAATAGTGTGACCGCCGGCTTGCGTGATAGCGTCTTCTCATGGTCGAGGTTCTTGCTGGTCATGGTACTTCCCGCTTTCCGTGACGTCGGATCGGAAAATCCATCCCAGGCAACAAGAAGGCGCTCGACACGTAAATCTTGAGTTCACGAGGCTCGAATCGTTCCTGTGCCGTGATCAGATTTACGCGCCGTAGCGCCACATGTGTCGTTTGCAGTTCCTATTTGGTTGTTGGGCAAGGATGATACCATGCCCGCATCGTGGAATGGCCCTGTCGAATTCGCGAACGGCTCTTTCAGGGGACTGGGACAAGGGGACAGGTCATTTGTCCCACTGGGACGCGTGGGGCAGATGTGTCAGGGGGTCAGACCCCTTGACACATTGGCTCATTCCCCTGTCTGCTACTTCGAATTGCCGCCTGCTTCTGTCACACGCTTGCGGCCACGCCAGGCAAGTACGGCAAACACGACGGCTGCGAGAATTGCCACGCCCGCCAGCGTGCTTACGATGGCAATCGTCCTGTCACCGGTGTCAACGAGCGTCATGGTCTTCTCGGTTCCGGTCGTATAGGCATTGATGGTCTCTTCGGCATCTTTCTTGTTCACGGGGTTGTTGAGCATCTCGTCTGTAATTTCGACCGTGTCATCGGCAGATTCGCCGTTGCCGGGAGCATCGGTTCCATCTCCGACAAAGTCTTCGACTATGACGTCATCGGGCAGGGTCGTGATGAGGTCGTCGTGATCGATGATCCCATCGGGGATTTCGACGGAGTCGGGCAGGGTCGTGATGAGGTCATCGTAATCGATAATTCCATCGGGAACCTCGACGTCTTCGGGCATCCAAGTCGAGTTCGGCACGTAGAGCACGTTGATGACGTTATTATCCGGGTTGGTACCCAAGTGAATTTCGGCAGGATACGTGTCTATTACATAGGTTCCGTCAAGCTTGTATTCGTATGCGTCACCCACGATGAGCTTGTCGAAGCGCTGGTTTGTGAAGGTCTCCGATCCGAGCTTGGTGAACTCGACGCTCTGGGGCGCCAAGGCACCGCCCCATGAATCGGCGGTTAGGTCAGCACCGGTCATGAGGTAGTAGTTGACCGTGTATTCGGTATTCCACAGTCGTACGTAGTTGAGCGTGTAGACGTTTTGACTCGGGTCGCGCGACACGACCATCTTGTTAGGCCATCCGTCCCAGAAGAAGTAGCCGGGGATGTCCACGACATAATCCCAGGCGGATAGCTCCTGCCCCTCGTGAAAGCCCGAAAGAGTGCGCGATCCCATGAGGCGCAGGTTGTTCTCATCTTTGGGTACGTCAGGATCATCAAAGGTGACCATTTCGTAGTAATTGAGCGTGATGGAGCAATTGTCGGCGGGAGATAAACCCGTGTTCCCGTCGTTTGCCAAGGCTTGGTCCTGCATGGTCGATGTTGGGACCTCAAGCTCGTTTCCCTGCGTGTCCACGACGGATTGTGTAGGGTTTTCGGCAAAGGCGCTGTACGCGCAATACGCGCTCAGGGCAATGCCGATGCATAGAAAGGCAATTGCCGAGACAAGGGTAACCTTGAAGAAGCGCATGGAAGTGGAACCTGAAGCGAGTGTCTTCATGATAAACGCCTCCTTAACATAAGCAATATTTATGTCAATAATAATACAGCGTTTATCTGGTTTGCGGCATTAAATTATCGGTATAGTTTCTAAAAAGACAAAAATGCGATATGTCATTTCGAGCGAAGCGGAGCCCCCCGCTGTCATTTCGAGCGAAGCGGAGCGGAGTCGAGAAATCTCCTCATGCTGCCAGCCAGCGCATGTCGATTGGAGGATAATCAGCCTAACAGAACGCGACGATCCGGGAGGGACCCATGAAGCGCGATTATCCCAATCTCTGCAAACCTCTCAAGGTGGGCAATCTGACATTCCGCAACCGCATGGTGTCGGCTCCCATGGGTGCCACCGACATCACGGCCGAGGGCACGCCGGGTCTGCGCACCCAGGGCTTCTACGAGGCCCGCGCCAAGGGCGGTGCCGCCGCGGTCACCGTGAGCGAGCTCGTGGTCCATCCCGAGACCGACGGCTCGCAGATGCTGCATCTCTCGCTTGCCACGCCCGGGCAGCTCGGCGCGTTTGCCTACGTCGCCGACGCCATCAAGCGTCACGGCGCCATCGCCTCCATTGAGCTGTCGCATTCCGGTCAGTACGCGGGCACTTATATGGTTGACAAGAAGAAGAAAGCCGACCTGTGTCAGTGGGGGCCGAGCGATGGCGTGCGTCCCGATGGGCTTCCCGTGCGGGC
>CABURF010000006.1 GCA_902493755.1 uncultured Coriobacteriia bacterium | reverse complement strand
GCCGTTGTGACCACCGTGGCCGCCGCCCACCTTCACGCGTATCGTCCCCGGTTCAAGGTCCATGTCGTCGTGAATGACGAGTACCTCGTCAGGAGCAATCTTGTATGCAGCCGCAAGCTTGCTGATGGGGCCACCGCTCGTGTTCATGTACGCCTGTGGCTTGACGAGCAGCAGCTCTTCGCCGCCATGCTGCACATGTGCGACGAGCGCACCGCTCTCGTTCTTCCAGTAGCGCGCCCCCAGCTCATCGGCGAGCAGGTCAAGCGCGAGAAAGCCAGCGTTATGCCGCGTGGCCTCGTACTCGGGGCCAGGATTGCCCAAACCTGCTATGAGCTTGTAGTCCATCGTTACAGCGCGAAGTCCGGGTCGAACAGGGTCGAGACCGAGCCGTTATTGAAGACGTTGTTAATCGCCTGCGCGAAGAGCGGAGCGATGCTGATCTGCTTAATCTTGCCGGTGAGACGCTCCTCGGGAATGGGAATCGTGTTGCAAACGACGATCTCGTCGGCAACCGAATTCTCGAGACGCTCGTAGGCGGGGCCGGAGAAGATCGGATGCGTGGCGCTGACGCGCACGGACTTGGCGCCGCGATCCTTGAGCACCTTCATGCCCGCGCAAATGGTGCCCGCGGTATCGATCATGTCATCGTTGAGAATGCAGTTCTTGCCCTCGACATCACCGATGATGCTCGTGATCTCGGCCACGTTGTGCGAAGGGCGGCCCTTGTGCATGATGGCAAGGTCGGCGTTGAGCAGATCGCTCATCTTCTTGGCGACCTTGGCACGGCCGACATCCGGGCTCACGACGCAGAGATTGTCGAGCCCGAGACCCTCGAAGTAATCGGCAAAGAGATTGAGCGCCGTCAGGTGATTGACCGGCTTTTCGAAGAAGCCCTGAATCTGGCCCTGATGCAAATCGATGGTCGTGATCGAGTCGATACCCGCCGTCTCGAGCATGCGTGCAACGAGCTTGGCGGTAATCGGCTCGCGTGCGGCGGCTTTGCGGTCCTGGCGTGCATAGCCGTAATGCGTGATGACGGCATGAATCCTGCCGGCGCTCGCGCGACGAGCAGCATCGGTCATGATGAGCAGCTCCATGAGCGCATCATTGACATCGCCCGAAATCGACTGAACGAGAAAGACGTCCTCGCCGCGCACGGATTCCATGAAGCGTGCGTAGGTCTCGCCGTTGGCGAACTTCTCGAGCGTGATATCGCCCAGCTCGACATCAAGATGACCTGCAATCTCATCGGCAAGCTCCGGATACACCGAACCCGAGAAGATATGCAGCTTGCGCTCTGCGGCCCTGCTCCGCCTTTTTCCCATCGTTACAATCCCTTCGTTAGCTTGTGCGCTTGCTCTTGAAACGTCGCGCGGTCCAGTCCTCGACAATTTTCTGCTCGTTGCGCTCGACGGCGAGTGCACCATCGGGCACGTCCTTGGTGATGCAGCTCGCGGCGCCCGTCACGACATTGGAGCCGAGCTTGACGGGGGCAACGAGCATCGTGTTCGATCCGACGAACGTGAAGTCACCAATGACCGTCTGATGCTTGTTCACGCCATCGTAATTGCAGGTAATCGAGCCGGCACCGATATTGACGTCGGTTCCGATCGTCGTGTCACCGATGTAGGAAAGATGCGGTACCTTACTGTCCGGACCCACCGTGGACTTCTTGATCTCGACATGCGTACCCACATGCGCGCCCTCGCACAGATAGGTGCCAGGACGCAGGTAGGCACGGGGACCAACCGTAACGCCGGTCTCGGTCGTCGTCTCGATGCCCACGACCTCCTCGAGCACATTGTCCGCGCCGATGGCGCAGTCGGTAAGGCGCGTGTTGGGGCCAACGACGCAGCCCGACAAGACGCGCGTATTGCCCCAGAGCATGGTCATCGGAAGCAGCTCCACATCGCTCTCGACGATGCAGTCCGGACCAACCCACACGAGATTGGGGTCGAGCATCGTGACGCCCTCTGCCATGAGCTGCTCGTTGATGCGACGCTGCGCAATCTTGCTTGCTGCGGCAAGCTGCGAGCGCGAGTTGACGCCGAGGCACTCGTCATCATCCTCGACGACCATGCTCGACACAGTCAAGCCATCGGCAGCGAGCAGCGCGAGCATGTCCGTGAGGTAGTACTCACCCTGCGCGTTGTTGCGGTCGAGCTTGTCAAGATGACTCAAGAGCGCAGGTGCGGAAAAACAGAAGACACCGGAGTTGCACTCACGGATGGCACGTTGCTCGTCCGTGCAGTCCTTCTCCTCGACGATGCCGCACACGTTACCGCTTTCGTCGCGCACGATGCGCCCGTATCCAAAGGGGTTGGCAGGCTCCATCGTGAGCACCGTGGCAGCAGAGCCGGTGGCCTCGTGCGCCGAGATGAGCGCCTCGATGGTGGCCGGCCTGATAAGCGGCGAGTCGCCGCAGAGCACGACGATGTTGCCCTCGTAGCCGCCGAGCTTGTCCGCCGCACACATGACCGTATGACCCGTGCCGAGCATTTCGAGCTGGTACGAGATGGCGCAATCGACGAGCAAGGGCTCAACCTGCTCGCGACCATGGCCAATGACCACGTGAACGTCTTCGCAACCGGCCTGGCGTGCCGCATCCACAACCCAACGCACGAGCGGCTTGCCCAACATCTCGTGAGCGACCTTCGGTTTGTTGGATTTCATGCGGGTTCCAGCGCCTGCTGCAAGAATCAAAGCTTTAGCTTCCACATGCGCTCCCATTGAAGTAATTAAATGGCTGGGGCAGAAGGAATCGAACCCTCATTCGCGGTACCAAAAACCGCTGTCCTACCGTTGAACGATGCCCCAGTAGCCTGCTTGCATGATTCTAGTGAACCGCGGCACGATTCTCAAGCGGCGATGTGGGGAACGCGACATATGCGAACCCAGTCGCACACGGGAGCGATGTCATGCGCGAAACGTTGCGCACCTGCCTCGTCAGCGCAGATGGCAAAACTCGTCGAGCCGCTCCCCGAGACGAGGGCGTTGAGCACATCGGGATGTGCGCGCGCTGCATGAAGGCGCTGCTGAATACGCGAGTCGGCCACACAAGCCGCAGACCCGAGGTTATTGGCACAGAGCGCGGCAATGGCAGCGGTATCATCCGTGGCAAGACGCAACGCCTGGGCAAGCGCATCGGCATCGGGCGCGGGCGCGGGCCCATCGTCGAAGACGTGGTACACCATTGCCGTAGAAAGGCCGTCGTTGCTCCCCATAAGGACGATGGGGGCCGCAAGCGACGGCAGCGCGCACTCGAACACGTCGCCACGTCCGCCCATGAGGGCGGTTCCACCATAGAGAAAAAAGGCGACATCGGCACCGAGGGCACGGGCAACCGCCACGAGCCGCTCGTCGTGTACGGAAATGTCCGCGAGCCGTGCATACGCCTTGAGCATCGCGGCCGCATCGCTCGAACCACCGCCGAGCCCACCGCCTGCCGGAATATGCTTCTCGATTTCGATGACGACCATGGCATCGGAAGCGGCCAACGCTCGCCCGCAAGCTTGTTCGACTGCGTCGATAGCGCGAAAGACAAGGTTATCACGCGGGTCGAGGCCATCGACATCGCATGATAACAGCACATGCGTTCCCGCCTGCGTTTGCAGCACCTGCGCAGCAACACCAGGTTCGATGTGAACGCGCACGATATCGTGCAAATCGAGCTCCTGGAAGACGGAGCGCAGCGGATGGTAGCCATCAACTGGCGGATAAGATATCGCAAGGCATAGGTTGACCTTAGCGCGAGCCTCAAGCACCAACGCCTCTGAATGCGAATTGCCCATATGCGAATATGCTAGATGGCCTCTTGCTGAAGCGCCGGGAAAAGCGGCTGCTCATCCTCGGGATTGGTGAGCTCGACCGTGCCCGTCAGGACATCCACGTACTGATAGGACTGGCGTGCCTTGCGGCCGCGCTTCTCGTCCGTCTCGACGATGAAGAGCGACTTGTGGGCCTGGGTGAGCACACCCTCGCGCTCGATGATCTTGGAGCGCCCCATATTGGCGCGGATGCGCAGACGCCTACCTGTAAAACCAACGAGTGTCTCGTGGATGCTGTTGACGTAAGCGACCTGTCTATTGATTATTTCTTCCATGAAGAGTCCTCCTGATACAAAGGAGTCATAATAATAACACGCCGCACGAGATTTTGCATGCATTATACTTACCAACACTATTTTTGTCCGCGTCAGCGGGCAATGCAAGTCGTATCGTACCAAGGAGCACGTATACATGGCGTTTATCGATAGTTCTGAGCTGGGGCACTGCCCAACCGCCCAGCTTCTCATCGAAAATGAAGTTCCCTCCCGCATCGCAGCCAAAGATGGTTCCGCCTTCGATTTCTCCGCGGAAGTCGCCGATTACGCGGCAACCCGCCTTGGCTGGACCACATTGGCAAGCAAGCCGCCATGCGATCCGGCAGAGATAGCTATCATCGCGCAGCAAGCGCGAGGCGAAGGCCTCGATGCCGTCGTCCTCATCGGTCAGGGCGGCTCGACGCAAGCTCCGCAGACGGTCACCAAGCTCTACAGCCTCGAAGTCACTGACGAAGTCCCGTTCAAGACGATGGATGCTCTCTCGCCGGTCTACGTCAACCACATTCTCGGCTCGTCGGATCCGGCACGCACGCTCTATATCGTGTCGAGCAAGTCGGGAACCACGCTCGAGCCTACGGTGCTCTCTCATGTGTGCTGGAAGTACGTCTGCGCTCACCTGGGTGCCGAGCGCGCCGGCTCGCGCTTTATCGCAATCACCGATCCGGACACCGAGCTCGAGCACGTTGCCCGCAAGAACCACTGGCGTGCCATCATCCACGGCGAGCCCGACGTGGGCGGCCGCTACTCCGCGCTCTCGGCCTTTGGTCTGCTCCCCATGGCGGCCATCGGCATCGACATCGAGCGCATGCTCGAAGACGCCGTCCCCATGGAGAAGCTTTGCGCTTCTGATTCGCCCGAAAACCCGGCAATCTGGCTCGCGGCTTTCCTCTACGACAACCTCAAGGCTGGTCGTGACAAGTTCTCCTTGCTCATGCCACCGAGCAAGCAGGTCTTCGGCCTCTGGGTCGAGCAGCTCGTTGCCGAGTCTCTTGGCAAGGCGGGCGTTGGCATATTGCCCAACGTCGAGGTCGACGCCGGCATTCTCTCCGACCCGCACCACGATCGCTGCGCCATCCTCTGCAACATGGATAGCGACGAGGCATTCGAGCACGCTCGCACCTGCGTGCACCCGGATATCCCCGTCTTCCGCCTGGATATCCCCGACAGCACGGCGATGACGCGTTACTTCCTCATCTGGGAGTATGCCGTCGCCTTCTGCGGCTGGCTCATGCAGATCAATCCCTTCGATCAACCCGACGTCGAGAGCACAAAGGTCGCCACGCGCCAGATTCTCTACAACCAGGGCGGTCACTTTGACATCCCGGAAGATGTCTGGGGCAGGCCCGCTTACGAAGAGTTCGAGCTTGGCTCCTGCAACTATGCCGATCGCGTTTACGTGAGCTCCGCGCTTCTCGATGCGTTCGATGGCCCACACGAGGACATCGACGCAGACGCCGCGCTGCGCATGTTGTTCTGCTCGATCAAGGATGACGATTATTTCAGTCTCAACGCATTCCTGCCCTTCAAGGGCGTCGGGCGCCGCGAGACGCTTGAGAAGGTGCGTCACCGCGCAGCCGATCGCCTCGACGTGTGCTCATGTCTCGAAATCGGCCCCCGTTATCTGCACTCCACCGGCCAGATGCACAAAGGCGGCCCCAACACGGGTGTCTTCCTTGTCGTCAGCGCCGACGAGCTCTTCGACATCACGGTGCCGCACGAGGACTTCACGCTCGGCGATGTGGCAAATGCCGAGGCGCTCGGCGATTTCTCGGCGCTGGCAAGCCGCGGCCGTCGTGCCATCTACATTCACCTGAAGGATAACGACGACAAATACCTATCATCGTTTGCCAACGATGCTTGTTCGGCCATCTCAGCCGCCTACGCCCTGCGAACACGCTAGAGGGCGGAGCCGCTCATGATGCTCTACGCATGCGCGAGCTGCATCCTGGGATGGGCAGGCATGACGGGCATCGCCCAAGCTTCCCTGCGCACGCGCGGATTCGATGCCGTGATCGGACGTGCCCTACGCACGCTCATCATGCTCGTGTGCATGAGCGGCGCACTCGGCGCCTGGTTCCTGCTCGATAACGTCATCTGCTGCCTGAGTTTCTCGTTTGCATGCGCGTGCATGGCTGCGCTGCTCGTCTGCGATCTGCGTGAGCACGTTCTACCATCCGAGCTTGTCGCCGTGTTACTCGCATGCGCTCTCGTCTTTCGCGTGATGGAGGGCGGCGTTACGGAAACGATTGCAATCGTGCTGCCCACGGGAACGATTGCCGCGATCGTGCTGCTGCTCAACTACCTTCGCATGCATCGCGGTGCATGCGAGCTCATCGGCTCGGGTGATGTGCGCATGCTCATGCCGCTCGCGCTCTTCTCGGGACCCGAAGGGCTTGTGTGCGGTGTCTTTGCCTGCGCGCTGCTTATGGGCGTGCTCGCGCTCGTGCAACTTGCCACGGGCCGCGCGGACCGCCACTCGCATATCGCGCTTGCCCCCGGTCTTGCCGCCTGGCTCTTCGTGGGAACGCTGCTTCCGCTGCTATAGTCCCCTGTCATTTCGAGCGAAGCGACCGCAGGTCGCGCAGTCGAGAAATCTCGCCATCTGGAGATCTCTCCATTCCGCGGCCTTCCGGCCGCTCCAGTCGAGATGACAATTATTGTCATTTCGAGCGAAGGTTGGGGCGCCCCACTCCCCGACAAAACAACGGCGACAAAGCAACGCCTCGCAGACGGCGCTGCCTTCGTACTTACAACAATCCTGCGGGAATCACCAATGTGTTGCTATCGAGAGCACTGAAATGCTCGGCGGCACAAACAATTGCTCCGCAGCCGCGAGGAACTGCCCCCTTATCGAGGACAGAGAAGTTCTTTGTCATGGAGGCATTCGGTGATGCCGTCTTCTTCACTTCGATGGGATGAAGCTCGCCGTTCGACTCGATGATGAGATCAATTTCCTTGGCGTCATGATCGCGATAATAATAAAGTGCAGGTTCCGCACCTACGTTCAGATAGCTCTTGTATATCTCAGAAACGATAAAGTTCTCCATAAACGCACCAGCCATGGCTCCTGACTGCATGGTCTCGGCACTGGTCCACTTGGTGAGATGGGCGACCAACCCGCAATCGTGAAAATAGAGCTTTGGAGCTTTCACGGTGCGTTTCAGCTGATTATTCGCATAAGGGTGCAAGAAGAACGCTATACCTGACTTTTCTAGCACCGACAGCCATGCCTTGGCTTTCTCTTGGCGAATGCCCACATCTTTTGCCATGGAAGCCACGTTTACCAGTTGCGCTGTTCGGGCTGCCGCCGCTCTCATGAAATCGATGAACTCCAGCGCGTCGACATTTCCAAGCAAACAGCGTACGTCACGCTCGATGTAGGTTTGGATGTAGCTGTTGTAGAAAACGGTGAGGTTCGTATATTTGCCCGAGACGACAGCTGGCATAGCGCCTCTATGCATGCGGTCGAAAAGGGTGGTCACATCTGCCGGGACGACACTTTTCTCACGCTCTTTCCAAAAGTCGACGGAGAAGCCGAAAGGCGCGCCAGGCATTCCCAAAGCCTCGACTTGCGTGAGCGACGAGAGGGGCAGCACCGCGACACGTCCGGCAAGCGTCTCTCCCGCAAGCTCCATCAGTCGGAACTGCTGCGAGCCGGTCAGCCAGAACGATCCCGGAGGCGCCCCTTGATCGACGAGCATTTTGATTTGCGAGAAAAGCTCCGGTGCATATTGCACCTCGTCGATAAGAACAGGCGGCTTATGAATCTGAAGGAACATAGCCGGATCCGTTGCCGCGAGCTGTCTCTCTGTCATATCATCGAGCGTCACTGTCTCGATGGGCAAACCCTTTGATTCGATGATATGTCCGAGCATGGTGGATTTACCCACTTGCCTAGGGCCTGTCACAAGCACAGCCGAGTACTCACTCGCTACAGACGATACGAGAGGTTCCATGGTGCGAGTGATGTAGCTCATAACAACTCCTCGTTTTCGGGTAGAATACGCTTTCCATGTATTTTACCCGAATCCGTACATGAGATAAATGGACGGGTTATTTGTCTCCGAACTGGGGTAAATGGCCTAAGCGCCGCATCGCGCGATTGAGGGCATCTTGAGCAGAGACGCGCTGAGCTCGATGCGGGTTTGCGAGGACTGTCTGAGCGCACGGTCTTTGCGCGCGAGTTCCGCAGCGGCATCGAGCAAAGCGCGGCTCGGATGCGAAAGCAAGCCCTCAATCGCGCGATGCGGCGCTGCCTTTTATCCCTCGAGTATCACCCGGGCAACTCGAATCCCATCGAGCGCGGCCGACATGATGCCACCGGCATAGCCCGCTCCCTCGCCGCACGGATATACGCCCTGCACATACGTTGACATGAGCGTATGAGAATCACGAACGACGCGCACCGGCGAGGAGCTACGCGCCTCGATTCCCGTGAGCAGCGCTCCGACATCGGCAAAGCCATGCAGGTTGCGATCGAGCACGGGCAGTGCCTCGCGCAAGGCGGTGCTCGCAAAACCTGGTAGGCAGGCTTCCAGAGGCGCCTCGACCACGCCGAGCGGATAGCTCGCCTCGGGCATCGTGCGCGGCTTGCCCGTGATACCCGCGAACTGCCCCACACGCTGCACGGGAGCGCACCAATCCGCACCAGCCACAGCATAGGCCGCCCGCTCCCAGCGACGCTGGAACGCGATACCCGAAAGCGGGTCGGCCGCATCAGCAAAATCGCCAGGTGTCACGTTGCATAACAGCGCCGCGTTGGCGTTAGCCCCATCACGTGCCTGGCGTGACATACCGTTTACCGTGAGGCCGCCTTCCTCGCTTGAAGCCGCAACCACCTCGCCACCGGGACACATGCAGAAGGTGTAGACCGAGCGGCCGTTCTCAAGATGACACGCAAGCTTGTAATCGGCAGCTCCGAGCGCAGGGTGTCCCGCTGCCTGCCCGTACTGGGCGTGGTTGATGAACTCTTGCTCGTGCTCGATGCGAACGCCAATGGAAAAGGGCTTGGGCTCGAGCTCGAAGCCAAGCTGCTTGAGCAGCGCAAAGGTGTCACGCGCCGAGTGCCCACAAGCAAGGATGAGCCGCGATGCTTCGACCTCGTATCGAGCCCCGTCACTCTCGAGCATAACGTTCCTCAAAGTCCCCGTCGCATCGATATCCATCCCCACAAGCTGCGTATGGAAGCGCACTTCGCCGCCACATGCGATGATACGTTCGCGTATGCGCATCACGACTTTGCCAAGCACATCCGTTCCGATGTGTGGTTTTGCCTGCCACAGAATCTCAAGCGGTGCTCCCGCCGCGACGAAGGTCTCGAGCACATGCGCGATCTGCGGGGAGTTCTTACCTGTCGTGAGCTTGCCATCAGAGAAGGTGCCGGCTCCGCCCTCGCCAAACTGCACATTGCTCGCCGTGTCGAGCACGCGCGTGCGGTGATAGCGCTCGACATCTACCGTGCGCTCCTCGACAGGTGCCCCGCGCTCGATAACGAGCGGACACAAGCCCGCCTCGGCAAGTTCGAGCGCGGCAAAGAGACCCGCCGGTCCCGTCCCTACGACCACGGGGCGTACGTAAGCGAGATGCTGCTCGGGAAGCGGACGTTCCTCGATGGGTCGCACTGGATGTGGCGCACCCACGCCCACGCCAATGCCGGCGGTCACGACAAAGTGCACGTCATTCTTGCGACGCGCGTCGATGGACCGACGCAGCAAGTAGGCATGCTGCACGCCAAGGATATCTGCAAGCACCTGCGAGGAACGATCGGATTGCAGATCGCGCACGACCGCAAGGCCCTGATCGAGCGTCAATTTGATATTGGAGCGTTTCTCCATCGACAATACTCCTGCCATCACGACGTTAGTCGCGCTTCCTGATGCAGGCCCCATTGTAATACGCCGTTTACCGCATTCTCTCGCCGCCATGCGCTTGCACGTCATAACGCGCAGGCAGCCCTGCGTCACCGATGATTACAAGCCTGATATAGTTTTACGAGCACATGCACTTAGTGAGGAGAAAAACACAGCATGCAGCGACTTGCAGGCACAATCCGACAAAATTCCGACCCGTGCGCCTCGATGAAACAGGCGAAGCATGCTGATTGCCGCACTTTGCGAACCGCCCTCATTGCGACAGCCATCCTCATGCTAACCGTGCTTATCACGATGACCTCTCTTGCGGAGTTTGCATGCGCTATAGAAGAAGACCCGTCTGGCAGCGATGCGGTTTCCGAACGCATCGCTGCAAATGCCTCTACGTCGGCCGACAGGGCCACAATGCCTGACGCCGAGACCGTCCTCGCACAGGACGACTCGACGCCGCCTGATCCTGAGCCAGCCGACATCGTCGTCGACGAGCAGCCTGCTCCAGAGCCCGAACCTGAACCAGAGCCCGAGCAGCCACTCACTCAGTCGGAAGAGTCCGTGCCGCTGTACCGCATCTACAACGCGCAGACAAGCGAGCATTTCTACACCACGGACTGTGCGGAGCGCGACAGCATCTGCAGCGTCGGTTGGATTTACGAGGGCGTCGGCTGGATGGTGCCGCTCTTCTCCGACCTGCCGGTGTTTCGCCTGTATAACCCCTATGCGGGCGATCACCATTACACGCTCTCCGTCATCGAGCGCGACAATCTTGTCGAACACGAGTGGCGCTTTGAAGGCATCAGCCACTATTCGGCCGTTGACGAGGCGATCCCCGTCTATCGCCAGTACAACCCCAACGCGTGGACGGGTACGCATAACTTCACCATCTGGCCCGACGAGGACCAGATGCTCACGGGCGCCGGCTGGCATTCCGAAGGCGTGAGCTGGCATGCCGCCGCACTCCCCGAACACGAAGACGGTCCGGGCATCAACACCGCGAACCTTCGCTGTCTTGTCGCGGGAAGACCCGCCTGGGGCTTTTCGACATATGGTCAAATCAACATGGAACAGCGCGGAACGTGGGAACATCACATGTGGAATGGGGATGTGGCCTTCGTCGCGATTAACCACAACACCGGCGCCTGCATCTCATACAACGCAAGCAAAGAGTATTACAGTGCATCGTCAATAAAGGGCCCCTACATCGCATCGCTTTGCATGAACGACGCACCCGGCATTTGGGGCGCACGTAACACGATCAACGAGACGATCTATTACTCGAGTAATGCGGGGTACACCTCGCTATATAACCGTTATGGTCGTTGGTACATGGACAAGATCGCAGGTGACAGCGGCGTCGAGATACGTATGAACCGCGGGCACTACACCGATATCACGCCCCTGGAGCTTGCCGAGCTCTGGATCACCATCGACGAGTATCTGCGCTACGGCGGCCCCAATCGCGACCTGTTCGCAGACGCTTTCCGCGATCACTGCTACTACAAGGAAGGCTGGATTTGGGATGCTCGCTACGGCGGCGTCATCGACATACTCGGGGGTGTCGAAGGCGACTGCATCTACGCAGTCGCATCGCACTACTCCTACGGTGATGGACGCCCCTGGGATCTGAGAAACGCGGTGTTGTCAGCCGTGTGCTAACGACCCTTTTTTGCCTTGGCGGCAAGCTCCTCAGCAGAGAGCTGCGTCTCCTCGAACACCTTGGCGCCATCGAGACCGAAGGCCGTGTGCAGCAAGCGCACTGCTTCCTCGGCACTTTCGGCTGGAATGACAACGCTCGTGCGAATGTCGGAGGTCGAAATCATCGTGATGTTTATGCCGCCCTCGGCAAGCGTGCGAAACATCTGCGCCGCAACGCCCGAGTTGACCTTCATACCCGCACCGATGATGGAAACCTTTGCGACTTCCTCGGTGATGAGAAGCTCTCGCGCGCCGAGCTCACGCACGATGCGATTCATGACCTCGGTCGTCTTCTCGATATCGGCGCGTGGACTCGTAAAGGTGATGTCGGTATGCCCGTTCTCGGAGAGGTTCTGAATAATCATGTCAACGCCGAGATTTGCATCAGCCATGGCCCCGAAGACCCTGGCGGCCACACCCGTGGTATCGGGCACGTCGCGAATCGTAAACTTGGCTTCCGAAAGGTCATGCGCGACACCACTGACAATAGCCTTTTCCATAGTGGGGTCATACTCCTTCACTATCGTGCCCGGCTCATCATTGAATGACGAACGGCAATGTATCACCACGCCGAAATTACGCGCGAACTCGATGCAGCGTTTGTGCAGCACGCCTGCGCCGCCCGCAGCCATCTCGAGCATTTCCTCGTAGCTGATTTGATCAATCTTGCAGGCACGCGGAACGATGCGCGGATCAGCCGTGTAGACACCGGCAACGTCCGTGTAAATCTCGCAAACGTCCGCCTTGATGCCCGCCGCGATGGCGACCGCCGTGGTGTCCGAGCCGCCACGACCGAGCGTCGTGATATCGCCGGCAGCATCGATACCCTGGAAACCGGCAACGATGACGATGCGACCTTCGGAAAGCGCCACGCGAATGCGGTCGGCATGAATCTCGCGAATCGACGCCTTGCCGTGCACGCTGTCGGTGATGAGGCCGATCTGACGGCCGGAGAGGCTAATGGCCTCCTCGCCAAGCTCGGCGACGGCCATGGCCAGAAGTGACATCGAGACCATCTCGCCCGTGGAGAGCAGCGTATCCATCTCACGCGGATCGGGTGACTCGGAAATGGAGCTGGCAAGCGCCACGAGGTCGTCGGTCGTCTTGCCCATGGCGGACACGACGGCAACGACGCTATCACCAGCGCGCTTGCGGCTGACGATGCGCTGGGCGACGCTCCTGATGCGCTCAGGGTTCGCGACGGAAGTCCCGCCGAATTTTGCAACAACTACAGACATGTTCGGAATGGTAGCAAATAATCCCCGCGTATCAGGCTCGATTTCTCACTTCTGCATACTTTTGGTACTATATTCGCCATGAATACTGCAGAAGAAAAGGCTGCGCTGCGAGAAAGCATGCGCGCCAAACGTGGTTCGATCGCAGCTGATGTTCGCAAAACGTATGAGGCAGCGTTAGAAGATAGGCTCTTCAATCTTCCGGCCCTCAGGCATGCGAAATGCATCGCCGTCTACTATCCCACCGGGTCAGAGGCACGATTCGTCTCAAACAGGGAAAAACTATTCCTGTTTGACCAGCATCCCGTCATCGCCTTTCCCCTCGTCCGCTCCGAGACGAGCATGTCATTCTTCGCCTTTGGCATGAACGATGATTGGAGTGTCCTCGAAACGCCGCGAGAGATAGTGACGGAACTCGACCCTTCCCGACATGTCCTGCCCGAGAGCATCGATCTCGTGCTTGTGCCGGGCATTGCATTCGACAAGCATGGCAATCGCCTGGGCCAGGGCGGCGGGTTCTACGACCGCTTCCTCCCGCACCTAAGCGCGGAGAGCATGACGATTGGCATCGCATTCGACGAGCAGATCGTCGACGAAGTGCCACGCGAGGCAACCGACTGCCGCGTCGACTACATCGTAACGCCCACACGCATCATCACGGCGGAGAAATAGCGCGAAGCGCCGGGAATTAGTACCTGTTATCGAAGATGCGCGTCGTCTTCTTCTCGCTACGCGGCAAATCCTCGATGTCGACGGGCTTGGCCTGCGGCGTAAAGCCGATGCGGTTCTTGAACTCCGTCGCGATGGTCTCCTCCATGTTGTACTTGTTGGCACTGGGCTCGACCTCGACGAAGAGCGTGGCGATGTCTTTACCGTTGAGATGATCGATCATCATCTGGTACTCGCCGCTCGCACCGTCAACCGAGGCAATGACCTCCTCGATTTGCGCGGGGAACATGTTGACGCCGTGCACCTTGACCATGTCGTCGGTGCGGCCAGTGATGATGTCGATGCGTGGATGCTCGTTGTGCCCGCAGGCGCAATCGCCCGGCACGATGCGCGAGAGGTCATGCGTACGGAAACGAATGAGTGGTGCGCCCTCTTTTTGCAGCGTCGTGAGCACGATCTCTCCCGGCTCGCCGTCGGGAACGGGCTTCCCTGTGACGGGGTCGATAATCTCGAGGTAGACGTAGTCACTCCAGATGTGCACGGCGCTATCGGCCTGGCAGTTGATGCCGATGCCCGGTCCATAGACCTCGGTGAGCCCGTAGATATCGTAGAGCTCGACGCCAAGCTCGTTGGCGATGCGACGACGCATTTTCTCGCCCCAGCGCTCCGAGCCGATGATGCCCTTGCGCAGCTTGATTTGGTCGCCGATGTCGCGCTTGGCGATTTCCTCGGCAAGACGCAGTGCATACGAGCTCGTCGCGCAAAGCACCGTGCTCCCGAGATCCATCATCATCTTGAGCTGCTTGTCGGTGTTGCCCGGACCCATGGGAATCGCCATGGCACCAAGCAGCTCGCAGCCAAGCTGGAAGCCGATGCCAGCCGTCCAGAGGCCGTACCCTGGCGTGATATGTACGCGATCTTCCCTCGTGACACCTGCATACTCGTAGCAACGTGCAAATTGAATCGCCCAGTCCTCGACGTCCTTCTTGGTGTAGGGAATGATGACAGGCGTGCCCGTCGTGCCCGAAGAACTGTGAATGCGTACGATTTGCTCGGGCGGAACGGCGGCGATTCCGAGCGGATAGGCCTCACGCAAATCGCCCTTGTCGGTAAAGGGAAGCTTCTCGAAATCGCTTTGGTCCTTAATTGCGTCGATGTCGATACCCGCGAATTTCTTTGCATAGAAGCCATCGGGGATTGCGACGAGCTTCTTGAGCTGGGCTTTGATGATGTCAAATTGCTCTTCGGTCATGTGCATGGTACGTAAAACCTTTCAAACTAGACGTCGACGCCAAGGAACGTGCGAACAGCGTATCCCAAAACGAAGGACAGCGCCGCGACACCAAGAGAAATCGCGCACATCTGCCCAAAGTTTTTGCCAAAAAACACATCGCGTGCAACGGAAGTATAGAAATTGAAGCCTGCCAGAATCAGCACCACAAGGACGAGCATGATGCCCATGGCCAGCAGATACATCTTGTCATCGAGGATAAGGTAGGGCAGCAGCAATATGACAACGGTGATGAAGTACGCCCCACCCGTCATGAGACCCGACTTGGCCGCATCGCCCTTGCCGTCGCTGCGCTCGGCCAGATACTCGCTCGCAGCCATGGAAAGCGTCGCCGCAACGCCGGTGATGAGGCCGGAGAGCGCAATGAGGCGCGTGTTCTGCATGGCGAGCGTGAGACCGGCGAGCGTGCCGGTTATCTCGACGATGGCATCGTTCATGCCAAGAATCATCGCACCGACGTAGGACAGACGTTTCTCGTTGAGCAGTGCAAAGAGCTCATCGTCGCGTTTCTGCTCGTCTGCCTGCATTTTTTCGACCTCAGGCATTTCACTCAGAAGCTTCTTGGAGTGGTTGACGAACTTGATCTTGCGCCGGTCCATGAGCTTGGCGGCGAAA
>CABURF010000005.1 GCA_902493755.1 uncultured Coriobacteriia bacterium | reverse complement strand
CTGGCTCTCGAACAGGACACGGGTGCGCGCGCCTTGCGTGCCATTATCGAGCGCTTCATGCTTGACATCATGTACGAGGTTCCCAAAGATGACACGATCGGCTCGGTGGTCATTACCGGCGATTACATCAGGGGCGAGGGTGCTCCGATCATTCGCCCGCGTGGCCAGCAGGCACTGCCTGATACGTCAGATACCCTGCTCCCTGAAGGCGAGCCGGCGACATAATCACGATAGCTGGCGCATGCCGTCATCCCTCGATAAGCCCCAACTTCACGCAAGCGTTCCAGATGCCGTCGTCATCGACGCTGCTTGTTATGAGGTCGGCGCGCATTTTAAGCTCGGGCACGGCATTGCCCATAGCCACGCAAGTCCATTCGGGACGAAACATGTCGATGTCATTGGTGCCGTCGCCAAAGACAATGACGTCCTCGGTGGGTGCATCGAGCAGCTCCATCATCTTTCGTATGCCGCGTGATTTGTCCGTCGGTTCGATATAGATAAGCTCGTCGGAATAGCGCGCCCAGGTCACATCCGTAAAGTCGATGGCTCGCTCATCGTCTTTCCTGCACGGGACGAAGATCTTGTAGATGGGATCAATCGTATCGATGTCGAGTGTGGGATCGACGGTGGGCGCGTAGTAGAGATGCGTGACGAGGTTCGCGTAGCGCTCGTCGCGGGTCAGGCAGGTGCGTGCGTTTTCGCAGTTGACGGCCCAGGCCCAACCTTCGTCATCGAGACGGTGGGCGAAAGCTCGTGAGGGTTCGAGCGGCATGCCCTCGATGGAAATGAGTTTGCCATTGATGGTGATGGAGTTGCCGCCATCGGCGACCATGGTATCGATGTTGCAGGGGGCAAGCACCTCAAGTGCATCCGATTGCAGGCGCCCTGTCGCGAGTGCGACGAAATGACCGTTTTCGCGCAGCTTGTCAAGTGCGGCATGCGCGGAAGCAGGCACGGCATCAAGCGAACGCGAGCGCAGGGTTCCATCGTAATCGAAAAAGCAGTACCTACGTTGCATGGCGTTTCTCCTCGTGGGGTCATTCGTATTTTCCGAAGACACTACACTCCTGTCAATCTGCTAGAATGTCATGCGCTGCGCCGTGGACCGTTAGCTCAGTTGGTAGAGCAGGGGACTTTTAATCCCAAGGTCTAGGGTTCGAACCCCTAACGGTCCACCACTAAAGCAGCAAGCCATCCTAAACATTACGTGATCGTCCGGCGGCTTCGCACGCGCCTTTCGTTTAGCGTTATCGTAGGATGATGTAAAAGGGGATGAGAAAACAATGGATGATGCTTGTCGTCATCGTAATCGGCACGTTCGTTACTATTCTCAATCAGACGCTTGTCACGCCGGCGCTTCCCGCAATCATGGTCGAGATGTCCATCGACGCGGCGACGGGTCAGTGGCTTACCACGGGCTTCACGCTCGTGAACGCCATCATGATTCCCATCACCGCCTATCTCCAGGACCGTTTCTCGGTGCGTCGCCTCTTCCTTTTCTCCATGAGCGTTTTTGCCATTGGCTCTCTGCTTTGCGGATGGGGACCTACCTTTGATGTTCTCCTGGCCGGGCGCCTCGTTCAAGCTGTAGGCGCGGGCATACTTATGCCCATGTCCATGACCGTCTTGCTCGTCATGTTTCCCGTTGACCGCAGGGGCTCGGCCATGGGCGTCTTCGGTCTCATCATCGCCTTTGCCCCGGCCATCGGTCCCACGGTTTCAGGCATCATGGTCGATACGGTCAATTGGCATGTTATGTTCTATGTCGTTGCGGGGCTTGTCGCTGTTGTCGTTGTGGCGGCTGCTTTCCTCATCGAGCAGCGTAGCCCCAAAACCAAAGGTGATGCGGCACTTGACCCGCTCTCCGTTGTGCTCTCCACGCTCGGCTTTGGCGGCCTGCTCTATGGATTCAGCGTCTTTGGTTCCAATGGTATCGACCTCGTGAGCGGTATCACCATTCTCGTTGGTTGCGCATGCATTGTCTGGTTCTTCTTCAGGCAGCTGCATCTCGAGACACCGATGCTGCGTGTGCGCATTCTCTTCAATCGCAACTTCCTTATCGCGACCATCATCGGCATGCTCGTTCAGGCATCCCTGCTCGTGGCACCCGTGCTCATGCCCATTTACATTCAGGACCTTATGGGTCTTTCGGCCACGATGTCCGGCCTTGTCATCATGCCGGGCGCCATCATCATGGGCATCATGAACCCCATCGCCGGACGCATCTTCGACAAGCACGGTGCGCGTGCTATGGGCACCGTCGGCATGCTCCTGCTTGCGGCAACCACGCTGGGGTTCGTTTTTGTCGGCACGGATACGTCGATTGCCGTCATCACGATTCTATTCGCCGTGCGCATGTTCTCGATGGCGCTCGTGAACATGCCCATCACCACCTGGGGCATGAACGCGCTCGATACCAAGTTCATGAACCATGGCACGTCCATCAACAACACACTGCGGCAAGTTGCCGGTTCCCTGGGAACGGCACTCATCGTGTCGATATACACGGCTGCTCAGATGCAGATTGGCGGTTCCAATCCGCCGGTCGAGGCATCCATGACCGCGTTCAACATCGCCTTCATGATCTGCACGGCGCTCGTGCTCGTTGGTGCGGTTCTCACGATTGTTTTCGTAAAGGGCAAGCCCGGCACGATCGAGGCGACGGGTGCCGAGGGCGAGACCCTGCACGAACGCGGTGTCGCTGGCGAGAACAAGACATTGCTCGAGCGCATCATGAAGCGCGATGTGTACGTATTGTACAGTGACGATACGGTGCAAGCGGCCATGCAGCTCTTTATCAATGAGGGCATCAGCGCCTGCCCCATCGTTGATCACAATGACAAGCCCGTCGGCTTCATTTCCGATGGCGACATACTCAAGAACCTCGCGCGTAATTCCAGCTCCTTCATGGATCCTGTGGCGCTCATCGCCATGTCGGCGCAAGACAAACGTGGCTATGACGAGAAGCTCGAGGAGCTCATGGAGAAGCCGGTTGCTTCCATCGGCACGCGTAACTTCCTAAGCGTCAACGTGCACGAGAGCATCGACGAGGTATGCCGCGTGCTGGCCGACAATCACCTCAAGAAGGTGCCGGTCATGGAGGACGGCAAGATTTGCGGCATCATCAATCGCAGCGACATCACCCGTTATTCCATGGAGGCGTATCTCGAAGGTCGTCCCGAGGACGCGGTCTATTGCGAAGTCGAAGGCGACGGAACCAAGTGCGAATGCGAGTCCGAACACGTATCATAGGGCAGTACACGTACGTTGATCGCGAGGAAGATGGCTAAGACGGTCACGATAGAGCCAAACGCAGGTGATGCGACGCTTGTCGTCGATTTCGACGTGTTCTCGTACATGCTCGATATCGGCGAGGCGATGCTCACGTCCGGTGCCGACGTTCACACCGTCGAGCACACGCTTGCACGCATGGGAAGGGCCTACGGCGCCTATAAGATGAACGTGCTCGTCATTACGGCCGTCATCATCGTGACCATCACGCTTCCGGGCGACGTCGAGAAGACGATGTCCCGACGCATCGCCAGTGAGGGATCGACCGATTTCGACCGTCTGGAGGCCCTGAGCAAGTTGTGCGAGGAGTGCTGTCAGACGCCCTTGCCGGCCCAGGAGTTGCGCAGAAGGCTCGATCGCATCAAGGGCAAACCCTTTCCGAAGCTGTCGCTGTATCTGGGCGGCGCGCTATCGGCCGGTGGGTTTGCCATCTTCTTTGGCGGCACCATTCTCGATGGCATCATGTCGGCTATCATCGCGCTGTTCGTGTGCGCTGCGCTCAAGCACTTCCGCCCCATCACGCCCAATACGATCGTCTTCAATTTTGCGACATCGCTTGTCACTGGCCTGATCATCTGTCTTGTCGCCAGGTTTGTCTCGCATATGTCCATCGACATGGCGATCATCGGCGTGATTATGCTCTTGATTCCCGGTGTCGCCATTACAAACGCGACGCGCGATATGCTGTCAGGCGACACCATATCCGGCGTCATGCGTTTTATCGAGAGCCTGCTCTGGGCCACGTCCCTTGCGCTCGGCTTCATGGCCGCGCTTTGGATAGCGTCGTTGGTATAGGAGCGTTGGATGGATTATCCCTTTCCCATAATGCTTCTTGTTACGCTTGTCGCGTCGCTTGGCTTCGCGCTGTTTTTCAACGTGAACAAGCGACGTATTATTCCCGCGACGCTTGGCGGTGTGTTCACGTGGGCAATCTACTATGCACTTTCCTTGCATATCAGCAACATCTTCATTCCCGTTGTGGTTGCGAGTATTTTCGCGGCCGTGTTTGCCGAGACGATGTCGCGCATCACCCACACGCCCGTAACCGGTTTCTTCATTATCTCGGTCATCCCGCTTATTCCCGGACGTGCCCTGTATTACACGATGTATAACGCGGTGAGCGGAAATCTGTCCGCATGCGGGGAGTTCGGCATCATGACCATGTTGTATGCGGGTGGCATAGCCGTTGGCATCTGCGTCGTCACCGCCGTGGTGCAGACCTGGGACGTATGGGCTGCCGACAAGGCCAAGCGTCTCGCCAGAATGGTGAGGAAACAGACGCGTCGTAAGGCCTGAGAGCCTATAATGGGCGCCGCAAGTCATGCGATTGCCCATGTCTTCGTGTAGGGAGCCGTCATGCGCTATACCAAACCGCAGCACCAGACACCGTCGGTCATGAACTGCCCCATGTTGCAAATCGTCACGGGCTGCACGCATAACAAATGCCATTTCTGCGACATCTTTCTTAACGTCGATTTCAAGATATCCCCACGCAAGGAGATCGTCGAAGACCTTGACGAGCTCGCGAAAACCATCCGTCCCAACCAACACCGCATTAACCTCACGGGTGGTAACCCCTACGCGCTCTCGGCGGAGCGTCTCGTTCCCATTCTCGAGCTCATCAAGGAAAAACTTCCGAGCGTCACGAGTTTTGGCGGGTTTTGCCGTATCGCTGACATCAAGAGCAAAAGCGACGAGGATCTCGCGCTGCTTGCATCACATGGTGTTGATGATCTGAGCATCGGTGCCGAGAGCGGTTATGATCCGGCGCTCGCGTTCATGGAAAAGGGGCATGCGGCGGCAGATGTTGCCGAGCAGGGTCAACGTCTGCACAAGGCCGGCATCGATTTTACGTACTTCTACCTCACGGGCATGGCGGGTGCTGGCAGGGGGCAAGAAAATGCTCGCGCAACGGCAGAGGCCTTCAGTGCCGCCGCGCCGCGGCACATCCTCATCGTGACCATCACGCCGACGAAGACGTGGCCGCTGGCTGCAGATATCGCGGATGGTAGCTGGGCACCCCCGAGCGAAATCGAGATGATCGAGGAGATTCGCACCCTCATCGAGGATCTCGATTGCGCCACGTATGTCAACTGCTCGCACGATACCGACATCATTCGCTTCGAGGGGCTCTTACCAAAGGACAAGGAGAATATGCTCAAGCTCATCGACAACCGCTTGCCCAAGGTCAATCCAGCTGCGGCACGCAAGATGCGCGAGTTCATTCACAAGGCGACATTCTAAGGAAGGGGTAGACGTGGAAACACCCCAGGGCTACGTGGAGAGTGCGGCGCTTGCGAGCATACCGCCCATCGACGACCGCTCCTTCGTGTTGCTATGGCCTGCAGACGCGTCTGGTGGCGCGGGAGGTGACGTGTACCTTGCGCATGTCGATGCGATGGGCAATCGCGAGGTCATCGCCTTTATCGATATGTCACGTGGCGTGGCATATCGTTGCGACTGCATGGCAGGTGACGCGTGTCCTAATCCGCGCGATGCGGGTGATGAGCCGCTCGTCAAACTCGTAGGTGATATTGCAGGTGATACGGGCCAGCTTGTCATCAAGCAGCCCGAGGGCCATTGGCGCCGTTACAGTCGATGGGATCGTCTGCCCAAGCCGCCCGCCACACGGCCCCATGCTGTGGTACGCACGCTGCCGCAGTGCGGATGCGGTGGCTATCTGGGCGCGCCCATGATGTTCGACTCCTTCGAGGAGATGCTCGCGTATTTCTTCGTTGTCTTCTCTGATGCGCAGGCTGTCAATGACAAGCACGCTGCCATACTCAATGGCGACACCTGCTGTTCCATTTAGACGAGCAAATCGGCGATTGGTGCTACCATCTTCTGCGATGGATATGATGGATGTGTTGAGGGGAAAGGACGAACATGAGCGAACTCGTGCGCTTTTCCGTGGCGATGCCCGAAGACTTGATGGATGAGCTCGACCGGTACACGGCACGTCGCGGCATCGCAAAGAACCGCTCCGAGGCCATTCGTGACCTCGTGCGTGGTGCCCTTATCGAGGAAGAGGTCGAGGATCCAGAATCGAGCATCTTTGGCACGCTTACCATGGTCTTCAACCATCATTCCAATGACCTGCGCGATAAGCTCGATGCCATCCAGCACGAGCATGTCGACGAGATTGTCTCGACCGTCCATGTGCACCTCGATGAGGAGAATTGCCTTGAGGTGGTGCTTATGCGCGGACAGAGCAAGGTGATTCGCTCAATTGCCGATGCATTGCTTGGCACCAAGGGCGTGCTGCACGGCAAGCTCGTCGTAACGACGACCGATGCTGCTCAGGTGCATAGTCACGGCCATGCCCATGGTCATGAGCATGGGGAACACGCGCACGCACATTAGGCGCTTGGCGCATCGTCCTTCGGGGTCTTGGCGGGTTCGGATTTCTCATCCGATGACTTGGCACTAGGCTCGTCGTCATCCTCGAACATTTTATCGACACGGTTCTGGAAGTTTTCGACCTTGTCGAGCACCGTTTCCTTGTCGATGTGGTCGAGGTCTACGTCACTGCCTGCAGCCTTGGCGCCATTTTCGATGCCCTTCTTGGCGGCCTTGCCTGTTTCCTTCACCTGCTTGTTGAGTTTCTTGAAGAGGACAGGACCAAAGAGGATGCACACGATTGCCAAAATGATGAGCAATTCGGGGAGACCGAGGCCGAATATTCTCATGACGGGTTCCAAACTCTTGATGCTTGCGAAGTGGGACACATGATACCCCAAGCCGCCTACATCAGGCATCGATACCGCAGAAAGCCCATTTTCTGCATGCTCGGTGCGATAAGATAGATCAAACGTAACGGACGGATTCGCATAGCGACAGGGAAGGACCCATCATGCCGGGACTGCCATTCGGAGCTGCACGGTCATACGACGTGCCGCATGAGCTGCGTACGTACGAGCACGTGCAGGACATCGAGTTCATCGAAGTTGACCCCGATTTGCCCTATCTACGTTCGGCGGCATATCGCAAGACAGACGATGGGGCGCAGATGCTTATTCGTCGCGGCGCACCCGAAATCGCCCAGGTTGCTCTCACCGTCGATGAGGCGCACGCTCTCATAGCGGCGCTTGACGCGACGGGTCTTTTCACATGGCAGCGCGTATATAAGCCGGCACAGGGGCCCTTCGTGAATGTCGTGACCGAGTGGCGCGTCGAGGTCGACTTCGACGAGCCTATCGCGAAGCGCAGTTCCACGTTTCGTTCCGAGGGTGCCGATGAGTTTCCGGACTCCTTCGATTCCATCGTCGGCCTGCTCCTTTCTCAGGCTCCGGGAGACGATGATGTCTAAGAAAAAGGAGACGAAGACGAAGACGAACGCTATGCGCATTCTCGATGCCGCGCATGTCGATCATGTCGTTCATGCGGTCGATGCGACGGGTGAGGATACGGGTGTCGATATCGCGCTGCGCGCGGGGGAGGATCCCGACCATGTCTTCAAGACGCTCGTTACGCAGGGCAAAAGCGGTGAGCATTTCGTCTTCATGATTCCGGTTGCCGCCGAGCTCGACCTCAAGAAGGCGGCGCGCGCCGCAGGAGAGAAGTCGGTGGCGATGGTGCGCTCGCGCGAGCTCTTCGACTTGACGGGTTACGTGCATGGCGGATGCAGCCCCTTGGGAATGAAGAAGTTCTTTCGTACTTTTATCGACGAGACCTGCGCTCTCTTCGATACGATCATGTTCTCGGGCGGGCGTATTGGCACGCAGATTGAGATGAGTTTCGATGATCTTGCAAAGATTATGGAAATCGAATCTGTCGATCTGGTTGTCTGATACCTTTTTATTCTCTTGTGAGGTGTATACTGGTTATACCTGGTTCGACAGGTTTTCCAGAGAGAGGAGCAGTCATGGAAGAGATCAAATTCTACCGTTGCGATATTTGCGGAAACATCATCACCAAGATTATCGACGGGGGCCCGACCCCCTTCTGCTGTGGCCAGAAGATGACCGAGCTCATCGCCGATAGTTCGGACGGTGCAACCGAGAAGCACGTTCCTGTCATCGAGATTGACGGCGAGGTTGTGACGGTCAAGGTGGGCGAGGTACCCCATCCCATGATTGAGGAGCACTACATCCAGTGGATTTGCCTGCATACCGAGAAGGGCGTGCAGTTTGTGCATCTCAATCCGGGTGATGCCCCCGAGGCCGTTTTCACACTTGCGCCAGACGATGCAGTCATCGAGGCATTTGATTACTGCAACATCCATGGTCTGTGGGTTTCCAAGCTGTAGCTTGCTGTCCCGAGCCAAGGGCGAGATTCCTCGACTCCGCTGTCTATCGGCAGCTCAGCTCGGAATGACAGGATGCGACGCCTCTTGTCATTTCGAGCGAAGTGAGCGAAGCAAATGAAGTCGAGAAACCTCTCGCAAGGCACTGAGGGCTTTCGTCAAAACGGCGATATGGCAAGCAGATGACGGGCGACCGGAACATGCCGGCGCCCGTCTCTCTTTGCGGAGCCTATTTTCCCGTGCTCTTGTCATTCTTTTGTGAATTGTCCGCAAGAGTCTCATAAGCTGGTAGAATTGCCGCGTCGGTACGTATGGGCTGAGGTGGACACGTGGTCGAAGAGCATGTGGGCAAGAAGCGCCGCAAAGAAGTGCGCCAGGCCATTACCATGAGCGATGAGTTGAGAAAGACCCTTCTCCTTATCGTGTGCGTTACTATTCTCGCTTGCGTTATCGTTGCCATCCTCTTCCTCATCGCGTTCACGGGCATTGTTGAGCTGCCCTCGTTCGTGAGCAACACCGTGCCGCTTATCATCCTCGTTGTATTCATGATTTTTGTCGCTCCCAAAGTGAGCAAGTTCTGGACTTTGCGCGATGCGTACAAAGCCCATCTCGAGCGTTACAACATCAGCAAAGCTGACATGAACGCCCTCAAGGATAACCAGCTCTAATCCCTTATTCCATAGCTCGCTCTTTCACCATGCACCTTCATGCCGACGGGCTGTTCGGGCTCCCACAGGTGTCCCAAAAAAGAGTACAATGCGTCTACGCAAGCATGACAAAAGGTGTAGGAACCCACATGTCAAAATACACGCAGGGACAGCACGCGATTCCGCGTTATCCCAAGGGAAGGCACGCCATCGAGCGCTTTCCGCTGGGAGCGCACGGTGTCTCGCATCCCTGCACCTGGTACATCAAGCGCGAAGCTTCCAAGCGCTCCATGCCTGCCGTTGCGTTCCTGCTCACGACGAGCCTGGGTGCGGGAACCGTAGGCGTTCCTCTGCGTGCGATTGCGGACGAGTCTTCCGAGGTCTCCGTCGTACATACGGTCGAGCGCAGCGTCGACAACACGTTGCTTGTCTTTGACGAGCGTTCTGGTCTACTCGTTGACGTGCCAACGGGTAAGGCCTATGACCCGGTTACGATGGATCTTGTCGAGCCGGAGGGTGAGTTCAAGGATCTGTATCCGCTGCTGGGGCAGATTGTCGATGATCTCGATATTTCCGAGCTCGAGCCGGCCGAGCTTCTCGCTATTCTGGAGTCGCTCGATGCGACCAAGCTTCCCGATGCGAATCAAGAGCCCGGTACGGATGCGCCGGCCGGCATCTCTGATGCGACGCTTCCGCCGAGCGAGCAACTGCCCGACGCCGATGCTGTTGCCCCTGGTGACAGTACCGAATCTTCCGGTCCAGAATCTGTGGGTGCCGAACAACAACCCGAGCAGCCTATCGTGCCTGATTCGGGTCTGCAGGACTCGGCTCCGATTGATCAATACGCCTCACCCGACGCTGCAGCCTCGGCACCGGCCATCGCCGACGATGGCTCGACGCTTGCGACGACTTTGACCGACTTGCAGGTTGCCACGCGTTTGCTCAACGCTGGTTGGACGCCCGAGATGGCTGCCGCTGCGATTGGCAATATGTTCGCGGAGTCCGGCTCGAAGGCCGCTTCCTTCTGCGATATGAGTGGTATGTTCCACTACGGCTATGAGGTTGCAGGCGGTTTGTTCCAGTGGACTGATGCCGGCTCATCTACGACCGAGCTTTCCTGTGCGGGCTTCACGGGACTCAGGCAGTTTGCCGAGCAACGCGGTCTCGAATGGACCGATGTTAACGTGCAGACCGATTACTTTCTGCAGACGTGGCGTGATAGCTGGGGCGAGCGTCAGACCTACTATGACGCTGCGTATCCCGAGTACGCCGCTATCGATGTTTCCCTCGAGCTTTTCGACGAGACCGTCGGAGACGATTTTGACGGAGACGGCATCGTGGATGCATGGGATGACGATGTCGATGGCGATGGCATCCTCAACGTGGATGATCCGGTCACCATGCGCGTCGTGGACGGATCGGTCGTACGAAGTAAGGGTGCCGGCGCATCGCGCATCCTTCCGATGCAGACTCCCGTTGAGCGCACGGAGGATGAAGCTCGCCATCATGTCGAGGAGCTCACTTTCGCGTTCATGGCGGGTTATGAGGGGCCGGCTGCAAGTGTTGCTCATCTCGACCGTCGCGTAGCGCATGCCCTGCGCATGTATCCTGCCATTCTCGCGCTTGACAAGTCACGCGAGATGGGCGTCATGGATACGAAGGCGGGCATGGTCGTTGCCAGTGCCGAAGCCATGTTGGGCGGCACTTACGTGTGGGCCGCCGAGTCTCCTGCAACGAAGGCCTTTGATTGTTCCGGTTTGACCAAATGGTGTTATTCGCTTGTGGGCATCGATCTTGTGCATTATTCCGAGTCCCAGTATGTACAGGCGAGCAGTGTCCGTAGCATTGCCGAGGCGACTCCTGGTGACATTCTGTGGAAGCCCGGTCACGTGGGTATTTACATTGGCAACGGGCGTTGCGTCGAGGCGAAGGGCGTGCGGTACGGTATCGTCTACGGTGATGCCGCGTCGTTTGCCGTCGCACTGCACTTCGATGCTCTCGACGAGGTCGCACAATAATTCCAAACCAACGGGGGCATTCCGCACATTTGCCGTATAATGGCAGGCGTTTTGTCATACGCGATGCAAGTAGATGGGCACTCGTCTTGCCCTTGGAGCTAATATGGAGTTTCTAGCAAGTTTCTTCGCGCCGCTCGCAACTGTCGATGGATGGGGCGAGGTCATTGTCCTCATGTTCCTGGAACTAGCCCTCGGCGTCGACAATCTCGTTTTCATTGCAATCACCTCTGATCGCCTCCCGGAAAACAAGCAGCACATAGGACGCAGGCTTGGCCTGGCTGCGGCTATGATCATGCGCTGCATTTTGCTGTGCGCCGTGGTCTGGATCATGTCTATCAACGTTGTCGTGTTCACGTTGCCTTTTGGCGTCGAAGGCGGCCACACCGATTTCACTGTGCACAGCCTTGTGTTTCTTCTTGGCGGTGGGTATCTCATCTTTAAGGGCATTAGCGAGCTGCACGAATCCTTTCATGCCGCCAAGCATGCCCCGATGCCCGAGCATACGGCACCGCAGCCGCGCAAGACAATCGGGCTTGGCCAGGCCGTATTTACCATCATGGTCATGGACATCGTCTTCTCGCTTGACTCGGTCATTACCGCCGCAGGCCTGTCTGGCCAGATCATCGTCATGATCATTGCGGTCATCGGCGCCGTGCTCATCATGATCATCTTTGCCGACCCCATCAGCGACTTCATCAATCGCAATTTCGAGATAAAGATTGTCGCGCTTGCCTTCATCGTACTTGTGGGTTGCGAGCTTGTCCTTGAGTCGTTCCATATCGAGTACATCGTCGGGGCCCCTTTGAGCACCTTGCTCTACGCGATGATGATTTTCGGTTTCATTGTCTCGCTTCTCACGATGAAGCAGCGTCATGTGCGCGAGCGCGCCATATCTGATAGTGCGGAGCACGAGGAGGCTTTGGTTGAGTAGGTACGTGACGACGCAGGCGCAACTCGAGGAGCTGGCGCGCGAGCTCGAAGGTTCGAAACTGCTCGCCATTGATACCGAGTTCATGCGCGAGAAGACCTATTACGCGAAGCTCTGTTTGCTGCAGCTAAACAATGGGACGGTCTCCGCGCTTGTCGATCCCCTTGCGGTTCATGATCTCTCGCCGCTCGTCCCCATTCTCACCGACGAGAACTGCGTGAAGATTTTCCATGCGGGTACGCAGGACATTGCGATTCTCTATCACGAGACGGGTGTCACGCCCTCTCCGGTCTTCGATACGCTGGGTTATCCGTTGCAGGTTGGCTACGGGCCGCTCGTGCGTTCGGTCTGTGATATCAAACTCGCGAAGGCCGACAGCTACACCGATTGGTCGCGTCGTCCGCTTACGAACAGCCAGATCAAGTATGCCCTTGACGATGTCATCTATCTGCCGAGCGTATACGAGCATCTGCGAGACGAACTTATCGAGAAAGGTCGCCTTACCTGGTGCGAGCGCGACTTCGCCGCGCTTGCCACCCCGTCAAGCTACGATGTCAACCCGCGTGAGTGCTGGCATCGGGTCAAGCGTGTCTCCTCTCTTTCGCGCGGTCAGCTTTCCATCGCACGCGAGCTTGCTGCCTGGCGCGAAACCGAGGCGCAGCATCGCAACTTGCCCCGCAAGTGGGTGCTTGCCGACGAGGCGGTTGTGGAGATCTCCCGCAAGGCACCCAAGACGAGGGAGGCCCTCTTCGAGGTTCGCGGCCTCGCCAACAAGCTCAACGGTCGCGATGTCAAGCATATCCTCGAGGCGGTCGCTCGTGGTAAGGAGATGCCTCAGGACCAATGGCCCAAGCTCGAGCGCAATCCCAAGGGCGATGTTGAGGCGGACGGCGCCGTCGAACTGCTCTCCTCGCTGCTTGAAGTGCGTGCCAAGCAGCATGGCGTTGCGGCACCTCTCATCGCGACGCATTCCGATCTCTCGAAGCTCGTGCGCGGGCACCGCGAGGGTCTGGCGCTCATGGAGGGCTGGCGCTACGACATCGCAGGTTGCGAACTCATCGACCTGCTCGAAGGCCGGCTCTCGTTGTATCTGTGCGATGGGGCAATCGAGGTTGCGCGGCGTTAGACGCATCAACATCGGAACGAAACGGTTACCCTCGGCAGGCTCCGCACTGCTATGATGAATGCGTCCCCTGATTTTTGGAGGTATCCATGTCTTCCTGGCTTCTCTTGATTATCGTTACGATGGTGCTTGGCTTCGGTACGCAGGCATACATCAACTCGTCGTATCGCAAATATGCTTCCGTTCCCAACGAGTCTGGTCTCACGGGCGCGCAGATTGCCCGCCGTATGCTTGACGACAACGGCTTGCAGCACGTGCAGGTACGTCCCGTCGCCGGCTCGCTGAGTGATCACTATGACCCCCGCACGCAGGTTGTCAGTCTTTCCGAAGGCGTGTATGACCAGGCTTCCGTCTCGGCTATGGCCATCGCCTGCCATGAATGCGGCCATGCGGTGCAGCACGCTCGTGGCTACGCTGCCATGAAGGTGCGCTCCGCGCTCGTCCCCGTAGCCAACTTCGGCTCGAGCGTGTGGCTCATCCTGCTTCTCATCGGCATCTTCCTCAACATGATGCAGCTTTTCTGGCTGGGCATCATCTTTTACGCGTTTGCGGTGCTCTTCCAGATCGTCACGCTGCCTGTCGAGTTCAACGCCTCACGTCGCGCCCTTGCCTACATCACGGGTTCGAGCTCGGGTGCCGTTACGGCGTCCTCACAGGCGCTTGCCATCCCGGGCGACGCCACGGCCGACGGTGCCCGCACGGTTCTCAGGGCGGCGGCGCTTACCTACGTAGCCGCAGCCCTCACGAGCGTCCTGCAGCTCCTGTACTTCCTCGGTATGGTACGTGGAGACTAACGGTGTGCATTTTCATGTCACACTCGGTGCGTATCATGGCTGCACAGATCTAAGAGCGTGAAGGTGGGTGTGATGGAAGACTCGGAGCAAGGCTCTGCATATACCGTGACACAGGCCATGAACGCGGCCAAGCGCGGACTCGAGAAGATTCGTCTCACCGTCATCGGCGAGGTTTCAGAATTCAACGACAAACCCGGCTATAAGGCCGCGTACTTCACCGTGCACGATGATGATTGCTCCATGCCCTGCCTCATGTGGCGCGATCGCTATAACGCATCGGGCGTCACGTTGCAGGCAGGCATGCTCGTCGAGCTCACGGGTAACTTCTCCTGCTATCCCGCCAAGGGGCGCCTTCAGTTTTCGGTAGCGTCCATGCAGTTGGCAGGGGAGGGCAAACTGCGCATGCAGGTCGCTCAACTTGCTCGCAAACTCGAGGCAGAGGGTCTCATGGATGCGAGCCGTAAACGTCGTGTACCTCCACTGCCGCAGCGCATTGCCGTCGTCACTTCGCCACGAGGCAAGGCCGTACATGATGTCATCCGCACGTTGCGACGTCGCTATCCGCTCGGAGAGCTGCTCATCTGCGGCGTGCCCGTCGAGGGCGCGGATGCCCCGGCGCGCATCATCCAAGGGCTCGAGGCCGCGTGGTCGGCAAGTTCCGCGCCAGACGTCATTCTGCTCGTGCGTGGCGGTGGCTCCTACGAGGACCTCATGCCTTTCAACGATGAGTCCTTGGCACGCGCCGTTGCGGCGTCCCCCATTCCCGTCGTTACGGGCATCGGTCACGAGCCAGATAATTCGATTTGCGACATGGTCTCAGACCGCCGCTGCTCCACGCCCACGGCGGCAGCGGAGGCCATTGCGCTTTCCACCGAGGAGCTTTCCAACAAACTGTCAAATGCCCAGAATGCTCTGCGCCGTTCCGTAGAGAACTACATGCAAACGCAACGAGCCCAACTTGACCGACTGTTCGACCGTCCGCTTTGGCACGATGCTCACTATCTCACCGGCTCGTATCTTCAGACGCTTGATACCATGGAAGAACGTCTTTTGCGTGCCATCCCCGATGCGCTTAAGGCGGATGCCCATGCGCTTGAGCTGCTCAAGGGCCGTCTGCTCAATCTCGGTCCGCATCTTTGTGACGGCTTCGGGCGTGATATCGCCCTCTGTGCGGCAAAGCTCGATGCGCTTTCTCCGCTCAAGACCTTGAGCCGCGGTTATTCCATCGCCTATGCCGCCGATGGCCATTCCGTCATAGATAACGTGCAACATGTCAACGACGGTGATCATATTCAAGTTCAAGTCCAAGACGGGCGGCTCGCCTGCACCGTCGATGCAATAGAAAGGGAAGCACATGTCTGAGGAAGCCACGGCAACAGAGGTCGACAACCTGAGTTTCAAGGAGGGTCTTGAGGAACTTGCCGCCATTGTCCGGTCGCTCGAGAGTAACCAAATCGAGCTTGAACAGAGCATCGAGAGCTACGAGCGCGGCGTGGCGCTGCTTGCGTCGCTGCAAAAGCGCCTCAACGAGGCCCAGCAAAAGGTTACGGTGCTAATGGGTGAGCTCGAGCCCGAGAACGACGATAGCATCGACACCACGCTTAGCTAGAAGCGTCCGTGGCGGGGAGGGATGAGACAGTTGCTCAGGGACGTTGTCTCATTTGTTGCAAATGAGACAACGTCCCTGAGCAACTGTCTCATTCGCGCGTCCAGCGGTAATCTCCCCTACGCCCTCTTGCGATAGGCAAACCAGTAGACGAAACCGACGAAGATG
>CABURF010000004.1 GCA_902493755.1 uncultured Coriobacteriia bacterium | reverse complement strand
TGAGCACTTGGGAGGCAAGTAGATCATGGCGCGTATCTCCGATGACGATATCCGCCGCGTGCGTGAAGCGACCGATTTGGTCTCTCTTGTGAACGAGCGTGTCGTGCTCAATCAGAAGGGTCGCCTGTTCTGGGGATGCTGCCCGTTTCATGACGAGAAGACGCCTTCGTTCAAGATAGATCCCGACTTGCAGAACTGGCACTGTTTCGGTTGTGGCAAGAGCGGCGATGTCTTCGGTTATCTCATGGAAAGCGAGCATCTCGAGTTCCCCGAAGCCGTGCGCGCGTTGGCCGACCGCGCTAACATCGAGATCACCGAGGTGGGTGGAAGCGGCATCCCGCGCAGCTTCAAAGACCGCATGATGCAGGCCTGCGCCGAGGCCGAGGAGTTCTATCACATGCAGCTCATGCGCTCGCGCGATGCCGGCCCCACGCAGGCCCGCGCCTACTTGCACGAGCGTGGGTTTGGCTCGGAGTGCGCACGGGAGTGGAAGCTTGGCTATGCTCCCGGCCACGGCAAGCTCGTCGCACATCTCCAGTCACGGGGATTTACCCGTGACGAGCTCGTCAGCGCGAATCTCGCCTTCGTGAACAAGGGCGGATATCTCATTGACCGTTTCTTCGAGCGCGTGATGTTTCCCGTGCATGATTTGCAAGGGCGCAGCATAGCGTTTGGCGGCCGCATCATGGGACAAGGCGAACCCAAGTACCTCAACACTTCGGAGACGCCCATCTTCCACAAGTCATCGAACATGTTTGGTATCGATGTTGCGAAGAATGCCATCGTCAACAGCGGCGAGGCCATCGTCGTGGAAGGCTATACCGATGTCATCGCCATGCACCAGGCCGGCATCAAGAACGTCGTCGCCACGCTCGGCACGGCGCTCACGGCCCAGCACGTCAAGCTCATCAGCCGCTTCGCCTCACGCATCGTCTATCTCTTCGACGGCGATGCCGCGGGCCAAAAGGCGGCGGACCGCGCGAGCGAGTTTATCGACTGGCAATCGGCGGTCGAGAGTCGCCGTGATCCGATCGACCTGCGCGTCGTGGTGCTTCCCGATGGCAATGATCCGGCGGAGTTTCTCGGGGCGCATGATGCGGATGCGATGCGTGCCATCATTGCCGCAGCCGAGCCGCTGCTCGCCTTTTCGATCAACCGCTGTATCGAGCGCTACGACTTGCGTCGTCCGGAAAACAAGGCGCGTGCCATGACGGAGGCGTTGCAAATCTTGTATCCCATCAGGGATTCCGTTTCGGCAACGGATTATGTCAATATCATCGCCGACCGTTTGAATGTGGAGTATACTGCCGTATTCAAGGCTCTCAAGGAGACCAAGGCCCCTATGGCTGCCCGCCATCAAAACGATCAGGCCGTCTCAGAGCCCCAACCGAATGCGGTTAACCCGGTAGCCGAGCAGATCATCGAGGCGGATCAGCAAGCCGCCCGCATGGAGTACGGGCTCATCGCGCTCGTTGTGACAGACGCTCATCTTCTCGATCACATTGGGAAGGACCTGATGCGCATCAGGTGGATGGATCAGGCCGCCGAGAGCATGGCTGATGCTCTTGTCGCGCTCGACCATGATGCATCTGCTGCGCAAGCGCTCGCGTCAGTCCAGAGGGCGTGCCCCGATGCCTCGACCCTGCTCGCACAGGCAATGATCGAAACGGAGGACAGCACAGAGAAGCTGTTTCAAGCGCGCCTCATGGTTCGCACGCTGCGCGAACGCGACCTTGAGCGAAGCATTCGAGATGCGAAGGCACGCATGCGTTCGGAGAGTGGGCTTTCACCCGAGGAGCTCGACAAGCTCTTCGAGCAGACCGTGTCGATGCAAAAGGAGCTCGTCAGACTGCGAAGCAACGCGCCTGACGATATGAAGGACTAGAAAAGGGGATTAACGTGGCAAAGACTTCCACCACGAAGAAAAGCACGGCAAAGACGGGCAAATCCGCAGCCAAGAAGTCGGCTGCAATCAAGCAGACAGAGGCCGAAGAGGGCGTTCTCGATAACGAGCTTATTGCCCGTCTCGACGATTTCATCAAGGATTCGGGCAAAAAAGTCGAGCGCAACGTCGTCGAGAACAGCTTTGCCGATGACGATCTTTCGAGCAAGCAAATGGCCGCCGTCTTCGAGTACCTGACGGCCAACGGCATCAAGCTCACGGGCAAGAGCATGCAGGTCGTCGAGGTCGATGACGACGGGGATATCGATGCCGCCATGAGCGACGAGGAAATCATGGAGGGCATCCCCGAAGACGAGCTGGGTGCCCCGAGCGAGGCCATGAGCATCAAGCAGGCCGAGGAAGCTGTGGAGGCCGAGGCTGCCGAGGCAATGAAGGCCGCGGGGTTCAATGGTGACGAGAAACCGGCCGACGCCAAGAAACGTCGCGCCGAGGCGCGCAAGGCGCGCATCGAGGCAAGCTCGGTCGTCATGCTCACGGGTGATCCGGTGCGTATGTACCTGAAGGAGATTGGCAAGGTTGACCTGCTCACTGCCTCCGAGGAAGTCGACCTCGCCATGAAGATCGAGGCTGGCCTCAAGGCCACCGATGAACTCGAGCGTGCCGAGGATGAGGGCGTTGAGCTCACGCGCCGCGAGCGTCGTCGTCTTACGCGCGTCGAGCAGGTCGGCTTGGATGCCAAGGATCAGCTCATCGAGGCCAACCTGCGTCTCGTCGTCTCCATCGCGAAGCGCTATGTCGGGCGTGGCATGCTCTTCCTTGATTTGATCCAGGAGGGTAACCTGGGCCTTATTCGTGCCGTCGAGAAATTCGACTACACCAAGGGCTTCAAGTTCTCGACGTATGCGACCTGGTGGATTCGCCAGGCCATCACCCGCGCCATTGCCGATCAGGCCCGTACCATTCGCATCCCGGTGCATATGGTCGAGACTATCAACAAACTCGTGCGCATCCAGCGCCAGCTGCTCCAGGAGCTTGGTCGCGAGCCAACGCCCGAGGAGATCGGCGAGCAGATGGATATGACCGCCGAGCGCGTCCGTGAGATTCAGAAGATCAACCAGGAGCCGGTCAGTCTCGAAACGCCCATCGGCGAGGAAGAGGACTCCCAGCTCGGTGACTTCATCGAGGATCACGAGGCCGTGCGTCCCGATGACGCTGCCGGCTTCTCGATGCTGCAGGAGCAGCTCCAGATGGTGCTCGATGGGCTTGCCGAGCGTGAGCGCAAGGTCATCGAGCTGCGCTTTGGCCTCAAGGATGGGCATCCCCGCACGCTTGAGGAGGTCGGACGCGAGTTCGGCGTTACGCGCGAGCGCATTCGCCAGATCGAGAGCAAGACGCTTGCCAAGTTACGTCACCCAAGCCGTTCGAGCAAGCTCAAGGATTATCTGGAGGATTAACGGCTCTCGTGTATAATGGCCGTCGTTTGGCCCCATGGCGCAATGGTTAGCGCGATCGACTCATAATCGACAGGTTCCAGGTTCGAATCCTGGTGGGGCCACCAAGAAATTCTGTAGGCCAGGGGCATACGTCCCTGGCCTCTTTGCGTATATCCGGATGGGAACTGCTGCGAGGACCGATTGCTTTCGACCACCACGCCACAGGGCATGGCACCTATCGACGCTACCGCCAAACGGTGTGCATTGGTGGTCGTGCTAGTGGTCACTGCGCAGCATTTCTTGGCGCTTTCGTCAGGAAATGTGCCTTCGTGGACGTTTCTGCGACCATCGCACCGCAATACGTGGCGCATTATGGAACTGTTGCCAAGTAATGCGCGCTGGTGGCTGCGTTGGGAGCCATCGTGTCACCATTCGTGGCAGGGGATTAGCGTAGCGCTGAAGAGGCTCGCGTTTGCGACTGCGCTTTCGTCATGTCATTCCGCATCGACACACGAAAAAAGCGCCCGAGAAGGGCGCTGGGGGAGTCGATGGAGGCGACGACCGGAATCGAACCGGTGATAAAGGCTTTGCAGGCCTCTGCCTTACCGCTTGGCCACGTCGCCATGTTGCGCGCTTTGAGTAAAAGAGCCGACTGGGAAGCCGGCTCTTGACTTAGCATGGAGCGGAAGACGGGGCTCGAACCCGCGACCCCAACCTTGGCAAGGTTGTGCTCTACCAACTGAGCCACTTCCGCGCGCAGAGCGGTATTCTAGGGGAACTTGAAGCAAGGTGCAAGAGAAACTTGCAAAAATACGTGCTTGCGATGAGACGTCATTCTGTTAGACTACTCATTCGCGGGCGTTTGGCGCAGCGGGAGCGCGTTTCCCTGACACGGAAAAGGCCACTGGTTCGATCCCAGTAACGCCCACCAGCTACATGCGAGGAGCCGGGACTTATGTCTCGGCTCCTTTTCGTATGCCGATACAGCGCTTGGTTGCCGTTTCGTAACTGGTGTGTGTTTGGGGCATGCATTACCATGGGGCACGGGTTTTAAGAGAGAGGTCCTGGGATGCCAGGATGGCTTAGGGAGATTCAACATGGCTGAATGCAATTCCAATTGCTCTGCATGTGGCGATAGCGGGTGTGCCGACCGCACTGCTCCGCAGACGCTGCAACTTCACGAGGGTACGAAGATCAAGAACGTCATTGCCGTCGCAAGTGGCAAGGGTGGCGTTGGCAAATCGCTCACGGCCGCGATGCTTGCTTGCGAGCTGCGTCGCCGTGACCACGAGGTCGGCATTCTCGATGGAGATATCACGGGCCCGTCCATCCCGCGCTCCTTTGGCATCCATGAGCCTCCTACAGTTGACGAGGACGGCATGCTCATGCCCGCACAGACCAAGACGGGCATCAAAGTCGTATCGACCAACATGCTCACGGCTGATGAGGCAACGCCGTTCCTCTGGCGTGGTCCCGTTCTCAACGGTATCCTCACGCAGTTCTACAGCGACATCAACTGGGGCGAGCTCGACTACCTCATTGTCGACATGCCTCCGGGAACGGGCGATATCCCCATGACGGTTTTCCAGCAGTTCCCGCTCAAGGGCGTTGTCATTGCCACTGCACCGCAGGTGCTCGTCAACATGATCGTCGAGAAGGCCATCCGCATGACAGAGCACATGAACGTGCCGGTGCTGGGCCTGGTCGAGAACATGTCGTATTACGAGTGCCCCGACTGCGGTTCGCGTCACGAGATCTTCGGCAAGTCCGAGGTCGAGGCCATCGCCAAGAGCAAAGGTATCGACGCATGGGCCTGCGTGCCCATGGACCCGAAGATTTCGGCCGAGGTCGATTCGGGCAATGTCGAGGACATCAAGGGCGACTGGCTCGCTCCGATTATCGACAAGATTGAGTCAATTTAGTACTTGACCCCTTGCGCACGAAGCGCTTGCCATCACGCACGCATGATGGGGATTTCGCCGAAAGCGGTGCAGATTACGCACGCAGGCGAAATCCCCATTTTCATAGCTTCACATAACCTCCATCCCGTGATTTAATACGGAAGTTAGACGTTAGACGTCTGCATTGCCATATCCGCTTGTCATTGCGGGGTAGGCGTTGCAGGCAGATAGCGCCGACGTGCGAAGATGGCGATGTCTTCGCAGGAGGTGTTCCGCATGACTGCATGGTCTGCGGAAAGCAGGTAATGCAAACATGTGGCAAGAGAGAATGAAGGAGGAGGCAGAGTGAGAGACTATTCATCGACGAAATGGTTGGATGAAATCCACGCAGAAGGCGTGGAGGTCAAGAAGTCATGCTGCTATTTCTGCCATCAGAACTGCGGTGTTCTGGCTTACGTCAAGGACGGCAAGCTCATCTACGCCGAGGGCGATCCGGATCATCCCACCAACGCTGGTGGCCTGTGCACTCGTGGTAATCAGGCTTACACGTTCGTGGATAATCCGTCGCGCATCAACTATCCGATGAAGCGTGCAGGTGAAAAGGGCGAGAACAAGTGGGAGCGTGTCTCTTGGGATCAGGCCCTGACCGAGATCGCCGCTAAGCTCAACCAGATCAAGGAGGAGTCTGGTGCAGAGGCAGTTGCCGCTGCGGCCGGTACCCTGCGTACCGACGACTGGGCAAGGCGTCGTTTCCTCAACATGTTCGGAACGCCCAATGGCTTCCACAACGCCCTGCTGTGCTGGATCCCGACCTTCATGGTCGAGACCGCTATCAACGGCTGGTCTCCGTTCGAGACCGACTTGGGTGCGTCCAAGTGCGTCATCCTGTGGGGCTTCAATCCCGGCGCATCTTCCATGCCTGGCATGCACGGCTACACCGACCTGCAGAAAGCCACCGGCATGAAGCTCATCGTCGTTGACCCGCGTTATTCCGAGACCGCTGCTCATGCAGATCTCTGGCTGCCGCTGCGCCCGGGTTCGGACACGGCTCTGTCCATGGCGATGATCAACGTCATCATGAACGAGTTCATCTATGACATGGACTTCGTCGACCAGTGGTGCGAGGGCTTCGACGAGCTTCGCGATTACATCGAACCGTACACGCCCGAGTGGGCAGCGCCTCTCACCTGGCTCGACCCTGAGCTCATCCGCCAGGCCGCTCGCATGTACGCGACCAATCGTCCCGGCAACATCCAGTGGGGCTGCACCTGGGATCAGCTCGGCCGCACGGCCGGCGCCGGTATGCATGCCCGCTCGATCCTGCGTGCCATCTGCGGCAATCTCGATTGTCCCGGTGGCGACGGCATGCCCGGCCCCGCGGCATACGTCACCGACGAGGAGCTGGAGGCCAACGATCGCCTGCCCGTCGAGATGCGTGCCAAGCAGATCGGCTCCGACAAGTACAAGATGACCTCCTGGCCCGGCTACGAGCGCCTTTCCCAGATCTCCAAGGACAAATGGGGCAAGGCCTTTACCGCCGAGTGGATGTGCGAGGCTCATGGTCCGTCCGTCTTCAAGGCCATCCTCACGGGCGATCCCTATCAGGTCCGCGCCCTCTTCGTCAGCGGTTCCAATCCGCTGTCGTCCTACGGCGATGCCAAGATGGTCTTCGAGGCTTGCAAGCAGGTCGAGTTCCTGGTTGTCCTCGAGTACTTCATGACCCCGACGGCTCTCATGGCCGACTTCGTGCTACCGGTTGCCGGTGCTATGGAGCGCCCGATGGTTCACACCAATTACGGCGTCACCGACTCCATCGTTTGCTCCGAGCGCGCCATCTGGCCGATGTACGAGCGCAAGACCGACTACAACATCTGGAAGGACCTGGGCCTTGCCTGCGGTCAGACCGAAGAGGACTGGCCCTGGCCGGAGCTCGAGGACGCGTATTTCCATGTCCTCTCGCCGCTTGGTCTGCCTATCACGGATTACAACGACTTCGTCCAGCGCTTCCGCATGTACTATCCGCCGCTGCAGTATCAGAAGTATCTGCAGAAGGGTCAGTTCTGCACCGCCTCTGGCAAGGTCGAGCTCAAGTGCTCGGTCTTCGAGGAGTTCGGTCTGCCGGCATTCCCGAAGTACATCGGTCCGGCCGAGAACGAGATCGACGATCCCGAGGTTGCAGCCGAGTATCCCATCGTCCTCACGACGGGCGGCGGCTTCATGCCGTTCCATCACTCGGAGCACTTCAACAACCCGATCATTCGCTACATCAAGCCCGATCCGTACTTCACCATCCATCCCGACCTCGCCCTCACGCTGGGTATCGAGATGGGCGACTGGTGCTGGATCGAGACCCGTCGCGGTCGCATCAAGATGCGCGCCAACGTCGAGCCGGGCATCGATCCGCGTGCAGTCTACACGCAGCGCGGCTGGTGGTTCCCCGAGCGCAGCCCCGAAGGCCCCGAGCCCTTTGGCTGCCTCGAGTCCAACACCAACGTGCTCACTTCGGTTGATGACGAGCACTGCGATCCGCTGACTGGTTGCTGGGCCAACCGTGGCCTCATGTGCAAGGTCTACAAGTGCACCGACATCGACTACGAGTTCACGGAGCGCGATTGCCAGTTCTCCATCCCCGGTTCCGCCTTCGCCTCCGAGGGCCCGGGCGTGCATGCCATGCCGAGCACTCAGAAGATGGCACTCGAGTTCGCCGAACCTGTCTTCGCGCAGCCTGACTTCGAGGTTCCCGAGGGTCTCACCTGGGATTACCGCAAGCGTGCCTGCTATGACGAGAATGGCCGCCGCTACGATCAGGCCTCTGGCTGGATGGTCGACGACGCCGCGGGCACTTTCTACCAGATGGGCACGGGCTACAGGTACGTCTCCCACAATGGCGACTTCCTGCTCGACGAGGCCACGGGCACGTTCTACGACTTCTCGATGCAGCCTTCCGAGGGTCCACAGGCCGACTTCGAACTGCCTGCCGGCACGACGTGGAATCCCATCACGCTCAAGGCCGAAGATGATAAGGGTCGCTATTACGATACCGGCAGTGGCTGGATGATCGATCCGACCACCTCCATCCACTATCAGGCAGGTACGGGCTATCGCTTTGTCCAGCATGGTCAGGGCAACTACCTGGTCGACGAGGCGAACAACGCCTGGTACGACTTCTCCATGCAACCTGTTGATGCCCCCTGCAGCCTGGCTGACTTGAACAAATAAGGAGAGGAGGACTGAAATGACCCGTTACGCAATGGTTATGGATCAGCGTCGTTGCATTGGTTGCTCTTCATGCACCATCGCATGCCGCACCTGGAACGAGCTGCCCATTGACATCATCTACAATCCCGTTGTTTCCAACGGAGCAGAGGGCGTGTGGCCTCATGTTCACATGACCTTCACGCCGCTCATCTGCATGCATTGCGACAAGCCCGCCTGTGTGCCCGCTTGTCCGACTGGTGCCTCGCGTCAGGACGACGATGGCATCGTGTGGGTTGAGCCTTCCCAGTGCATGGGTTGCAAGGTCTGCGCGAATGCCTGTCCCTATGGCGCTCGTGACATGAACGAGCATGAGGGCTACATCCGCAAGTGCACCTTCTGCAAGGATCGTGTCCGCGAGGGCGAGCAGCCCTTCTGCGTCATGACCTGCCATCAGAAGGCCCGCACGTTCGGCGATCTCGATGACCCCAACAGCGAGGTCTCGAAGCTCGTGAACTCGTATTACACCGAGCAGGTCTATCCCGAGGTTGGTACCGAGCCCATGATCTACTACATCCCCGATTTAGGAGGTACGGTACAGTGAAACAGTTCTGGATTTGGCCTATCGCCCTCTACCTCTTCCTGGGCGGCCTTGGTGGCGGCATGATGGCGACCGCCGCCGTTGTCGGATTGCTCATCGCGCCGTCTGCTCTTACCAGTGGTGCTCTGGTTTGGGGCGTCTTCATCGCGTTCCTCATCCTGGGCATCGGCACTGGCCTGCTCGTCTTCGAGCTCGGTCAGCCGTGGATTTTCTACCGTGCCTTCGTGACGAGGACCTCGGTCATCAAGTGGGGTGCTGTGTTCCTTTCCATTTCGATGATCGCAGGCGTGCTCTTCATCTTCTGGGAGCTCTCCTGGTTCACGTTCCTGCCCTTCATTCCGTATGAAGGCTGCGCTCAGGTCCTGCTCGGCATTGCCGGCATCTTCGGCCTCTGCGTCACGATTTACACGGGCGTTCTGCTCTCCAGCATGAAGTCCCGTCCGTTCTGGAACACGCCGGTTCTGCCTGTGCTCTTCATGGTGTCTGGCTGCTCTACTGGCGCGGCCCTGCTCTCCATGTGCATCGGCGTGTGGCCCTTCCCGGCCGAGTGGCTGCAGGTCAACCTGTCCACGCCGCTTGCCGCGCTGCTCACCGAGGAGCTGCGTCACATCCTGCACGTTGCTGATGCGATTCTCATCGCACTCGAGCTCGTCGTGCTGCTCCTGTACGTGATGCTGCAGTTCTGCGCTTCCAACGAGACCGCCAAGTCCCATGCCGAGCGCTGGGTCCGTGGCGAGTGGGCTGGTTACTTCTGGGGTCTCATGGTTTGCTGCGGTCTGGTCATTCCGTTCGTGCTCAATATCACGAACGTGGGTGGCTACGCATCCGCGATCATCGCCCTCATGGGTGGCTGCCTGCTTCGCTTTATGATCATCTGGAGCTACCAGCGCCGCGTCACCCCCGCAGAGCTCAAGTACTACACGCGCCTGCCGCAGAGCCACCAGGACTTCATGGATTACTGGGAGGCTGGCAAGGAGTACTGGACGTGGGTTACGCCTGCTGGCGAGGTTGCCGACGAGGCACCTGTCGATGGTCCCGACGAGGCCTATCAGACCTCTGGCCCCAACCCGGCCATGACTGGCGCCCAGTAGGATCTGCTTTTGCAGTTTGCTGCGAGCGAGTAATGCGAACGACCCCCGTCTCCTTCAAGAGGCGGGGGTCTTTGTTTGGTGCGTCAGCATGCGTGTGTCAGAGGGTCAGACCTCTGACACATTCTGGCGTATAATCGGGCACAAACACGGTGCGAGGAAGGACTCGAGATGCATCATCCCCTTGAAGATGTGCAGGATTTTTCTGACAGTTGTATTCGCTGCGGCCTCTGTGCCCAGACCGATTGCGGCAACTTCTCGAATGGCGAGCCTAATCTCGGCGAGTTGTGTGAGTCCATCCTCAACGGTGAGGAAACCTGGGATTATGCACCGTTTACCTGCGCACTATGCAATCGTTGCACGATTAATTGCCCGGTCGATTTGGTTGCCTCGCGTGCCACCAAGCCGCTCAGGGCACTGCTGCTTAAGCGCAAGCCCGAGCTGAGGCCTTTGTACCGCAAGTTCAGGACGGATCTCAAATACAACGTGTTCTCGGCGCTGCGCGCACGTGATGCCGGGGACATCGCCAACGTCACGTATATTCAAGGCGAGGCTAACTTGGGGGACGACGCCAATCACACCGCGTTCTTTCCGGGTTGTGCGCTGTATGCGTATGCTCCCGAGCTGACTGCCAAGGTCTCGCAGTGGCTGCGCGACGAGGATATCGCCGCCTATACCCTGACAATTTGCTGCGGTGCGACCTTCTACGACGTCGGCTTCTATGACGAGTATGATGCCTACCGCAAGCGTGTGCAGGCCTTTTTGCTTGAGAAGGAAATCGAGCGTCTGGTCGTGACCTGTCCGCACTGCGGCCATCTGCTGCCACAGCTCATCGAAGGAATGGGAATCGAGATCGTGCGCCTGCCAGATCTGCTCGTCGAGCGTGGCATGGTATCGCGGAGTACCGAGACCATCACCTTTCACGATGCGTGTTACGACCGCTCTGCTGGTTTCTTTGGCAGTGCGGCACGTAGCCTGTTTGAGAACGCGACGTTCAAGAGCATGCCGCACGAGAAACGCGATTGCCTATGCTGCGGTGGGGGCGGCATGGTGAGCGTGTACGCTCCCGACTATTGCGCGTATCGCCGCAATCTGCGTTTGGCCGAGATTGACGGAGCCGACGCTGATCGCGTGCTGTCGACCTGCTTCTCATGCGTCAACTCGTTGCAACGCGGCGTGGGAAGCACGCCCGTGCAGCATTACCTCGAGCAAATCTTCGATTGCCCCGTCGACTGGGGTGAGGTGTACGCGAACGTCGATGCGCTTTTTGCCGATCCGGCGTATGCGGAGCTTTCGGAGAGCGAAGAGTTGACGCTTGTCGATTAGCTGTCGAGAGCGGGGGAATGAGATAACGTCCCTGAGCAACTGTCTCATTCCTGTAACCGGGATGTGCGTGTGTACGTCGGGTGCATGCAGTACAATCATGAGCTATGACTACTGAGATACGCAAAACCAACTGCCATTACTGCGGATACCTGTGCGCGTTCGATGCGACGCTCGAGGATGGGCGTGTTGTCGACTTTACGCCGGACCCCACGCGCTATCCGTATGACACGAGCGTGGCAGCACGTTGCTGCCGCTGGCCGCTCAACCTCGAGAAGCTCTATGATGAAAGCACGCGCGTCAACTATCCCCTGAAGCGCATAGGGCCACGTGGCGGTGGCGGATTTATCCGCGTGAGCTGGGACGAGGCACTCGACGATATCGCGACGCGTCTGCGTTTGCTCATCGACGCCCATGGGCCATGGACGGTGGCGAGCGCCATCGGTGGGCCGCATGCGGTCTACTGGCCGCTCCATCGCTTCATGAGCTTTATCGACAGCCCCAACAACATGGGCATTGGTCCCATTTGCTGGAACCCCCGTATCTGGATGGATACGATGACCTATGGTTGGTCGGTCGAGTGTGACTTCAGGCCCGATCTCACGGAATGTCTCATGCTCTGGGGCACCAATCCAGCCGAGTCGGACAATTCGCTATTCTGGCGCAATATCGCCGATTACGTCCGTAACGATGGCAAGCTCATCATCATCGACACGCGGCTTTCCATGACGGCGGCCAAGGCGACGCTGTGGCTCGCGCCGTTCCCAGGCACCGATCTTGTTCTTGCCTACGCATTTGCCCGTGTCATCATCGAGGAAGATCTCTACGATCATGAGTTTGTCGAGCAATGGTGCTCCGGGTTCGACGAGTTCAAGACCGCTGCATTCGAGCGTACGATAGACGAGGCAGCCGCCATCACGCAGGTGAGTGCCGAGGATATACGTGCGGCGGCTCGCATGTACGCGACGAGCAAGCCGGCAGGTTTGCTCTCGGGACGCGGCGTGGACCAGATTGGTCCCAACACCGCGCCGCTGCATCGCGTCATCGCAGCGCTCCGTGCTATCACGGGTAACGTTGACGTGCCGGGTGGCAACGTCCTCAACGAGGCACCGAGCTTTATAAGCGAGCTCGAGCTCGAGGACAGCGCTTTGCTTTCGGCCGAGGCGCGTGCGCATGGGCTGAATGAACCCGACTGCGGTATACAGAGCTACGAGGGCTGGGAGCTCGCCGACGCGCGCACGGGTAAGCTCGGGCGTCACCTGCCGATGCGCTACCTCACTTCCGTGCTGCCGCAACGCGTATGGGAGGCGGCCATCACCGGTAAGCCCTATCACGTGAGCGCACTCATCGTCGATGGCGCCAACCCGCTCGTCACCTATGCCGACACGCGGCTTGTCATGGAAGCGTTCAAGGCGATGGATCTCATCGTCGTGCTCGAGTTCATCATGACCCCCACGGCTCTCATGGCCGACTATGTTCTTCCCGCCGCCGCCGCCGTCGAGCACCCGTGCTTCCAGGCGATGGGCGGCGTCTCCGACTTCTGCTACGGCGGCCCGGCTGCCGTCGAACCACAGTTCGAGCGCCGCGAGGATTACGCGATCCTGCGCGATCTCGCTTTGCGCATGGGCTGCGACGAGGCGTTGTGGCCGGCGCAAAACCTGACCGAAGAGCTTGCGCGTACGATTGCGCCGACGGGCATGAGCTGGGAGGATTTCACCATCACGGGTTTGTGCGGTGGGCCTGCGCATTACTTCAAGCATCTCGAGCTTGACGAGCGTACGGGCGAGCCGCGCGGGTTTGCCACCGAAAGCGGCAAAGTGGAGCTCGCCATCCCCTTCCTGCGGCGCCGGGGGGCGGATGTGGTGGCTCGTTTCACGCCGGTGCCCGGCGTGCATGCGGATGTGTGCCACGAGCCCGATTGCGTCACGCTCATCACAGGCGCGCGCAAACAGCCCTATTGGGCCTCCTCGTACTTCGAGGTTCCCTCGATGCGTGCCCGTCATCCCAAGCCGACTGTCGAGCTCTCGCAGGCAACGGCTGAGCGCCTGGGACTTTCTGAAGGTGATGCTTGCCTCATCTCGCGTCAGGATACGCCGGACGTTGAGGTACTCCAATATGTGCACATCACGAATATGCTTGACGATGTCGCTTCGGCCGAATACGGATGGTGGTACCCTGAGGCAATCGAAGACGAGCTCGACTTTGGGAAATGCTTCGAGTCGAACATCAACCTGCTCACGCGCGGCACCGTCGAGGGCGTGCGTGAGCCGCTTATCGGGACGTGGATTTACAACGGCATACCCTGCCGCATCAGAAAGAAGGAGTAACACCCATGCAGAAGAAGTACGCGATTCTCATCTTCTCAAAGCCACCGATTCCTGGCTTGGTCAAGACGCGTCTCACCATAGAACGTGGTGGCGGCTTTACTCAGGAGCAGGCCGCCCAGTTCTTCAAGCGCAGTCTGTGGGATGTGACCGAACTCGCCATGTGGTGCATGGACGATCTTGAGGCCCTCAATCGCGAAGAGCGCGAGGCTGATCCGAGCGCTCCCGAGCGTAGCTACGACCTCTTCATATCGACGACACCCGAGAAGAACGTCGCCCTCATGAAGGAGACGATCGAGGAGATTGGGCAGTGGCCGCGCGAGATTCACTACATGTACGATCGCGGCGCCACCTTCGACGATCACTTCGACATGGCCTTCAAGGAGATTTTCGACCAGGGCTATGAGGCCATTGTCTCCATTGGCGCGGATATTCCCACCTTGCCACGCGCTCACGTGACCCAGGCTTTCCAGTGGCTCATCTACTTCGCCGAGGTGCTCGGCACGCCGGGCTTCGTGCAAGCGCCGTGTCAGGAATGCGGCACTTCGCTTCAACTTTGACACGCCCATCAATCACCAGGGCATCTACTACAACATGACCGGGCGTCCTGCGCTCGATGGCTATGTCGAGAAACTTGTCGAGGAAGGCATCCCCAATGCCTATCTTGCACCTGTTGCCGATGTTGACGAGGTCGAGGACCTTGCGCACTGTCTATCTTGTGCCCGTGCCCTGCGTACGGCGTCCGAGTACCAGACGGGTATCTACGTACCCAAGCGCGTCTTGCAATGGGCCGACTTTCTCGGTCTCAAACCGCATGCCGCACCCAATGAGAACCACGATCCCCGCCAGTATCTGGATGATGTGGAGGATGGCGCCGACGCGCCCGCACATGAGCCGGAGGAAACCGAAGGGATACTCCGATAGCTCTTTTTCAAACAAGCTCCGCGCCCGTCAATGCTTTTCGCTCGGCCGCTGCGGAACTCGCGGGCAGAAACCGCCCGCTCAGACAGTCCTCGCAAGGACGCCTCGCGAAAAGCATTTCCTGCTTCGCAATTGTTTGAAAAAAGAGCTACCTTCGTAGGTAAAAGGACTTTTATAAGGTGACCTATGACTAAAATTCGAACTCTCCATACGGCGCATGCGCTGTGTCCGCACTGCCTTGAGCAGTTGAAGGCCGACATTTACGCAGATGCCGACGGCAAGGTCTGGATGACGCGTACCTGCCCCGAGCACGGCGAGACCATCACCTACGTGTGGCCCGATGCCGAGCATTACGAGTGGCTGCGTTCGATGCGCGTCGCGCCGACGGCACCCAAGTGGCGCGAGTACCCCATCGAGGGTGACTGTTGCATGAGCTGCGGCCTGTGCAGGCGCCATCTGCGCCGTGGCACGCTCGTGGAAATCGAGGTCACGCGCCGCTGCAACGCGAAGTGCCCCGTATGCTTCATGAGCGCGGATTTCCCGAGTGACGGTATCACCTACGACGAGATCGAGGGACTCATCACGACGCTTGCCGAGAAGGTCGGCCCCGAGACGGGCTTGCAGATTACCGGCGGCGAGCCGACGGTGCGCAGCGATTTGCCCGAGATTGTCATGTGTGCCCGTCGTCACGGCTTCACCGGTATCGAAATCAACACGAACGGCATCGTCATCGGTCGCTCCAAGGATTACCTGCAGAAGCTCGTCGATGCGGGCATCACCGGTATTTACCTTTCCTTTGACGGCATTGACGAGGAGCCGTACGAGGCCATCTGCGGCAAGGCCGCGATGCTCGCCGATAAGATGGCGTGCATCGAGAACTGCCGCGAGGTGGGTATCCAGGTCGTGCTGTGCATGACCATCGTCAAAGGCGTGAACGATGACCGTATCGGCGAGGTCATCGACTTCGCCTGGGATAATTCCGACGTGGTGATTGGTGTGGCTCTGCAGCCCGCGTTCACCTCGGGTCGCTTCGAGCCGAGCGAGTACGCACCCTACACGGCAGGCGATACCATCTACGCGCTCGAGGAGCAGACGGGTGGGCGTATCAAGGTCGAGGACATCATGCCGCTCGGGTGCTCGCATCCGCTCTGCGATACGGGAACATTCCTCATGCCCGATGGTGAGGGTGGCTACATTCCGGCCACGCGCGGTCTGTCGAGCGAGGAGTACATGCAGTACTACGACCCGACCTCGCCGCAGGGTTCGGTGCTTCCCGACATCCTCTACAAGAAGGGCGTCAATCTTTACCATGGAATCAGCGTCATCATCATGAACTACATGGACGCGATGACAACCACGATCGAGCGCATGGCGGAATGCTCGATGACGGTGGCGATGAA
>CABURF010000003.1 GCA_902493755.1 uncultured Coriobacteriia bacterium | reverse complement strand
AAGAGGAGCATGATCGCAAAAGTGATCGCGGCATTTATGTCCGTGGCACTTGCGCTTACGATGACCAACGTCTCGCTCTTCGCGAGCTACGCATGGGCTGATGAGCCTGAGCAGGCGGTAGAGAACACCGCCGGGGATGCTCCCGAGGAGGAAACGCCCGCACCGGAGACGCCTGCCGAGGAAACGCCCGCCGTTGTCGAGGATGAGGCAGAGCCCGCTGATGAGGAGCCTGTCGAAACTCCCGTTGCCGAAGAAGAGCCCGTCATCGCCGAGCCGCAGAGCAATGCCTCCGTACTCATGGTTGCCGAAGAGACGATCGTGCACGAGGCGAACGTGCTTGCGCCGATGGGGCTGTTTGATAGCAAGGAACCTGAACCCAATGTGACTATACGCTGGAACCAAACCGTTAGGTGCGGAGAGACAAGCGTACTAATATGTGAAACCGATTTGTCCAAGTTTATTTATCATAATGTTGTGGGCACATATACCACATGGGAGTCCACTGATCCAGCGAATGTTGTAGTTACATCAGGCACTACAAATGTTCAGAAGTCGACAGCTAATGTTGTTGCAAAAAACGTGGACACAGCAACTGTTGTCCATGAAATAAATGGAAACCTAGGGTTAACTAAACGGCATTCAGCAATCATTACTATCACCGTCGAGCATAACTGGGTTGATGTTGAATATCAGGCTCCCACCTGCACCCAAGACGGCCACACCGCTGGCAAGAAGTGCACCACTTGCGACAGAACGACCGTTGAGATCATTCCCGCTACTGGCCACACCGAGGTCATCGACGCAGCCGTTGCTCCTACTTGCACCGGGACTGGACAGACTGAGGGAAAGCACTGCTCGGTCTGCGGCAAAGTCACCGTCGCTCCGTCGCTTCTTCCCTCCCTCAACCACGACATGGTACAAGACCTTGCCATCTCACCTACCTGCACCAACCCTGGTTTGAGCGCAGGCACTCATTGCTTGCGATGCGATTACAAAACAGGTCTTAAGGTCGTTCCCGCCCTCGGCCATGATTGGGACGAGTGGACCGTCAGCAAGGAACCCACCTGCACCGAAAAGGGCGAGGAGAAGCACGATTGCCAGCGCGCTGGCTGCAACGCCAGCGAGGATCGCGCAGTCGACGCCAAGGGCCACACCGAGGTCATCGACGCAGCTGTTGCCCCCAACTGCACCACGTCCGGCCTGACCGAGGGCAAGCACTGCTCAGTTTGCAACGAGGTTCTTGTTGCCCAGAAGGACGTCGATGCTCTTGGGCATGACCTTGTGGTTACGGGAGAATTTCCCTCATCCTGCTCTGACCACGGATATATCATCAAGGAATGCACACGCTGCGATCATCGTGAGTACGAGGAGCTCCCTCTTGACGAAAACGCCCACAAGGTCTTTGGCTTAGCGGGATATGCGCCCACCTGCACCGAAGTTGGTTTAACCGATAAGAGCTATTGCATAAGCTGTGGAGAGGTTTTTATTGAGCAGCAGGAAATCCCCGCTCTCGGTCATGATTGGGATGGGGGAGCCGTCACCACTCTCGCCACCTGTACCGTTGAGGGCACCATGACCTTCACCTGCAAGCGTGATGGCTGTGATGCCACTTACACCGAGGTCATCCCTGCGTTCGGCCATGCCTATGGCGAGTGGACCGTCGTGACCCCGGCGACGATTGACGTCGCGGGTCTAGAGCAGCGCGTCTGCGCCAATGACCCCACGCACATCGAGACGAGGATCATCGACATCCTTCCCGCCACGACCATCACCTGGTATGACGAGGATGGCACGACCGTGCTCTCCACCATGCGCTATATCCAAGGCACCATCGAGCCCAGCTTTGCCGGCGAGGCTCCCGTCAAGGCGGAAGACGCCGATTACACCTACAGCTTTAGCGGATGGGAGAATGTGACGAGGACAAACTCCGTCATCGCCTACAGGGCTACGTATACCGCCACGGCCAAGCCGCAGCCTCCCGTCCCCGTGGACCCCGAGGATCCCACTCCCGTCGATCCGGTAGACCCGACGCCGGTTGACCCGACCCCCGTCGACCCAAGCCCCGTCGACCCCATGCCGGTTGACCCGACCCCAACCCCCGATGATCCGACTCCTGTCGACCCAACCCCGACTCCGGATCCTGCCCCAACGCCCACTCCTGGCGGTGACGACACCGGTACGGGTACCGATGCCGGTACGGGTGCTGGTGCCGGTACGGGCATCGCAACCACGCCCACGGCTCCCGCCGCGACCGTGATTCCCGATGACGCGACGCCGCTTGCTGCCGCCCCCGCCGCCGCGCCCGCAGCAGCCGCTCCTGCGGCCGAGACCATTGCCGACGACGCCAATCCGCTGGCTGCCTTCCCCGGCGAGGAGACCATTGATGACGAGGGTAATCCCCTCGCGTCCTTCGAGCTTGCCCCGCAGTGCTGGGTGCACTGGCTGATGCTCATCGGTGTCATCGTCACCGCTTTCTATGGCATTGGAGTTGTCGTCAATCGTCGTAAGGACATCCAGACTGTTGACGAGGTCGAGGCGGAGGTGATGGGCCAGCGCCTGGCGCAGCGCAGCGACGCCCGTCGTTCGCAGGAGGCCTAAGCCAACGACAGCGCGACATATCTACCACGAAGGATGCGGCTCCGGTTGGGGCCGCATCCTCTGTATGGACGGCAAGCTAACTTCCGCGTGGCTTAACGCCCTGTTCGCCCCGTTTAGGGCGCTCGAATCGACAAATAGGCTGTACATACTGTGAAGATGCCTATAATGTGCAGGAATATCGCAACCGGCATGCATTGGGGAGAACATGGAGTTTGTCGGAACCTTCTGGGCGCTCGTGCCGCCCATCGTCGCCATTGTCCTGGCGCTCATCACAAAGGAAACCTACACGTCGTTGTTCGTCGGTATCGTCGTGGGCGCGCTTTTGCTCGCTGGATTCGACCCGATCAACACCGTCAACTACATCATCGTCGGTGAGGTTGGCGAGGGGGAAGACGCCATGGCGGTCGGCTTCCTTAACGCTATCAGCGACCCATGGAACGCGGGTATCTTCGTCTTTCTCGTGATGCTTGGCATCATGGTCGCGCTCGTCAACAAGGCGGGTGGATCGGCGGCATTCGGTGCCTGGGCAGCCAAACACATCAAGACACGTATCGGTGCGCAGCTCGCCACCTTTGCTCTCGGCGTGCTCATCTTCATCGACGATTACTTCAACTGCCTCACGGTCGGCGCGGTCATGCGTCCCGTGACCGACGAGCAGAAGATCTCGCGTGCCAAGCTGTCCTACATCATTGATGCGACAGCGGCACCCATCTGCATGATTGCACCCATCTCGTCCTGGGCAGCCGCGGTTTCCGCCACGGCAGCCGATTTGAATTCGGGTATTACGGGCATCCAGCTCTTCATCCAGGCGATTCCCTACAACTTCTACTCGCTGCTCACCATCGTCTTCGTCATCGTGATCGTTGTCATGGGCTTCGACTACGGCCCCATGGCGCGTGCCGAGATCGAGGCGTATCGCGATGGCATGCTGGGATCGCTCGGCAACGAGGAAAAGCTCGACAACCCTCGCGCCAAGCTCGTCGATATGCTCATCCCCATCATCGTCCTCATCGTATGCTGCATAATCGGCATGATGTTCGTGGGTGGTTTCTGGGATCCCGAGGCCGAGGGCTTTGGTGACCTGGCCTTGGCATTTGGCAATACCGATGCGTCGGTTGGTCTGCCCTGGGGCTCCATCATCGCGCTTGTTTTCCCCTTCATCTACTTGCTATGTCGTCGCGTTATCAGCTTTGGTGATGCGGCTGTCTGCATTGTCGACGGCTTCAAGGCGATGGTGCCCGCGCTGCTCATCCTCACCTTCGCGCTCACCCTCAAGCTCGCGACTTCTGCGCTCGGCGCCGATGTCTTTGTCGCCGGGCTCATGGAAGGTGCCGCTGCCGGGCTGTATAGCATGCTTCCCGCGATCATCTTCCTCGTCGCCCTTGGCCTTGCGTTTGCCACGGGCACGAGCTGGGGCACCTTCGGCATCCTCATCCCGATCGTGCTGCCCATCTTCACCGGTCAACCCGAGTTGCTTACCATCGGCATCTCGGCGTGTCTCGCCGGTGCGGTCTGCGGCGATCACTGCTCGCCCATTTCCGACACCACCATCATGGCGTCCGCCGGTGCCAACGTGAACCATATCGTGCACGTCCAAACCCAGCTGCCTTACGTGCTCACGGTGGCGACCATCTCGTTTGTCTGCTTTGTCATTGCCGGCTTCGTGCAGAATTGGATCATTTGTCTTGCCGTCGGTATCGTGCTCGTGGTGGGTGCACTTCTCGTGCTAAGCAAGACCATCGGCAAGCGTGTGACAAAATGAGACAGTTGCTCAGAGCAACTGTCTCATTCCGCAGGTCAGAGGAAGACTAGCATGACTAACGTACTCGAGTGGCTTGAGAAACGGGCGCAGGAAATGCCCGATAAGGTCGCGTTTGCCGACGAGCACGACGAGGTGAGCTTCCTCGACCTCATGCGACGCGCCCGTTCCGTTGGCTCCTATCTTGCCGGCATCGTCGACGAGCGCAGCCCCATCGCCTGCTATATGGAGAAGAGCACCCAGACGCTCGCGGCCATGCTCGGCGCCGTCTACGCTCGTTGCTGCTATTCGATTATCGACGTGCGCCAGCCGGCGTCGCGCGCCCGCGTCATCGTCGACAAGCTCGCTGCTCCCGTCGTGCTTGCGGATGCGAAGAACTTCGATGCTGCATGGGAGGCCTTCGATGGCTACCTGGTGATATGCCTCGAGGATATCGTCGACACGCGTGCCGATAGCAGCCTGCTTGCCAAGCGCCGTGCCGCCTCGCTCGACACCGACCCGCTGTATATCAACTTCACGTCGGGCTCCACGGGCACCCCCAAGGGGGTCGTCGTGAGTCACCGCTCCGTCATCGACTTCATCCCGTCGTTCACCTCGATTTTCGACATCACGAAAGACGACGTGCTAGCTAATCAGGCACCCTTCGATTTCGACGTGTCGGTCAAGGATATCTACGGCGGTCTCGCTACGGGCGCGACCGTGCAAATGATTCCGCGCGAGTATTTTAGTGTTCCCGTGAATCTCATGGATTTTCTTGTCGAGCGTGAAGTCACCGTCTGTACCTGGGCGGTGAGCGCGATGTGCTTCGTCTCCATGATGGGCGGCTTCGAGTATCGCGTGCCCACGACGATTCGCGCGGTCATCTTCAGCGGCGAGGTCATGCCGCCCAAGCAGCTTGCCGTATGGCGCGAGGCGCTGCCCGACGCCATGTTCGTGAACGTGTATGGTCCCACCGAGGTGACCTGCAACTGCACCTACCACATCATCGTGCGTGACTACGCAAAGGATGAGGTCATTCCCACGGGCAGGCCCTTCCCCAACGAACGCGTCTTTCTCCTCGATGATGATGACCAGCTCGTTGACGAGCCTGGCGTTGAGGGTGAGCTTTGCGTTGTGGGCACCTGCCTGGCGCTCGGCTACTACAACGACCCCGAGAAGACCGCCGAAGTCTTCGTGCAGAATCCTCTCACGCGGGCATTTCCCGAAACGATGTACCGCACGGGAGATGTGGCCATGCTCGACGAGGCGGGGCGATTCGTGTACCGAGGCCGCAAGGATCATCAAATCAAGCACTTGGGCCAGCGCATCGAGCTTGGCGAAATCGATGCCGCGGCGCATGCAGTCGAAGGTGTGAAGCGTGCTTGCACGGTCTACGAACCGCGCAAGAAGCGCATTCTCATGTTCTACGCCGGCCCCTGTGACAAAGACACCCTTGCCGATGCGCTCAAGGAGTCTCTGCCGCAATACATGGTTCCCAACAAGATTCGGCGGCTGGATGGCATGCCCCTCACCAAGAACGGCAAGATCGACCGCCAGGCGCTCCTCGATATAGAATGAGACAATTACTCAGAGACACTGTCTCATTTTTTACAGGTGCCAATAATGAGACAGTTACTCTGAGCAACTGTCTCATTTTCGGAGGACGTGACATGAACAACAGCGAGCTTCTCGAGATTGCCGAGGAATACGGCACACCTACCTTTGTCTTCGATGTGCGCGAGTTCTGGCAGCGCCTCGACAAGATTGCCGACATCTTCGGCGAGGGCGTGCGCCTCTGCTTCGCGATGAAGGCCAACCCCTTCCTAGCGGCTGCTGCAGCCGACCATGGGGAGCATCTTGAGGTGTGCAGTCCTGGCGAGCTCGCCATTTGCGAGGACGTTGGCATCTCCGCAAATCAGATCGTGTACTCGGGTGTGAACAAGCAGGCCAGCGACATCGCCCGCGCCATTGCCTACCGCGTTGATGTGCTTACGGCCGAGTCGAAGCTTCACGTCGACCTCATCGAACAGTGTGCTGCAAAAGCCCAGACCACGGTGGATGTTTTGCTGCGTCTCAACGCTGGAAGTCAGTTCGGCATGTCGAAGAACGATTTGCTCGAGGTCATCGACCGCCGCGAGAGCTATCCGCATCTCAACATCGTGGGTCTGCACTACTTTGTGGGCACGCAGCGTAAGAAGCTCAAGCACCAGATTCGCGAGATCGAGAAGCTGCGCGCGTTGATTGCGGAGCTGGAAGACGATCACGGCTTCGAGGTAGAGCGTCTCGAGTATGGTCCCGGTCTGGCCGTCCCATACTTTGCAGACGATGACTTCACGGATGACCTCATGCCGGCCCGCGAGCTGGCTCCGTATATCCAGGAGCTCGGGCGCGATATAGAGGTCACGGTCGAGATGGGCCGCTTTTTCTCCGCTTCGTGCGGCACTTATCTCACGCGCGTCGCCGACCTCAAGGAAAACGACGGCACGAACTACTGCATCCTCGACGGCGGCATCAATCACCTCACGTACGCTGGACAGGTCATGGGCCTCAAGGTGCCCGTGACCGTGAACCTCTCGGCGCTGGCCGACAGCATGCGCGCGCACGATATGCGGAGCTGGACGCTCTGCGGCAGCCTCTGCACTGTCAACGACGTGCTCGTGCGTGAGGTCGAACTCGACTCGCTCGAGATGGGTGATGTACTCGCGTTTGCCAACGCCGGCGCGTATTCCGTGACCGAGGGTGTCCACCTGTTTTTGAGCCGCACGATGCCGCGTGTGGTCTTGCGCTATGATGGCGGAAGCGAACTCGCCCGCGACTTCATCGAGACGAGCACGCTCAACACACCGCAAAAATGAGACAGTTGCTCTGAGCAACTGTCTCATTAGCAACAAGGTCCGGCACAAGAATTGACGAGAGGAAGCACCATGGACGACATCACGCTTGAGGCCATCATCGACCTGCTCAAGGACGTTGAGGAAAACGTCGACTACGAGAACTGCACCGCGCTGGTCGACGAGCGCTTCCTCGACTCCTTCGACATCCTCGCAATCATCAATGCCATCGATGACGAGTTCGACATCGCCGTGCCAGCCAAAGAAGTCGTCCCGGCCAACTTCAACAGTGCCCAGGGAATCTACGAGATGGTGCTGCGCCTAGCCGAAGAGGAGTAGGGCACCATCACCTTTGCAGGAACGCGAGCATGTCCGCGCAGGTGAATGCCGGACATGCGCTCTTTCCCAGAAGTGTCGTGTCATTGGTGACGAAGTAATCGGCCTTGCTCGTCTCAACCGCGGCGAGGATGAGGTTGTCCTCAAAGTCACCGTGCAGGTCGTGCATATGCTCGGCAAGCCAGATTTGCGGCTCGCCGATGGGTACCGCCACAGCCATGGCGGTCATGTTACGCAGGCACCCCCAGGCCGTGGTCGCTGCAGCTCCCACCTGCTCTTGGGTGAGCTGACCAAACTGCTTACGAGCCTCTTTCTTCAGATTCAAGCCGAGTACGTAGAAAAGGTCCTTTGCGGAGGTAGACGCGTAGGCAATCGTGAAATCTCTTTTCTCAAGCTTGTCGACAAGTCTCAGGGCACTTGCGTGACCTGCTCGATTGTGGTCGTAACAATCCAACCATATATTTGTGTCAAGCAAGGCAACGGGGCAGTCCTCGCTCATATCAGCCTCCTTTCTCTCCAGCGTTCGTAATATGCCTGTTCTTTGAGCACTTCATAGGGGGTATCGTCGGTGCCTGTTGGTGTTATCCCCATCTCTTTGTAGAAATCCGCCACGATTTTCTGCCCTTCGGCGAGCAGATCTAGCTTGCGCTGCACCTCTTCGCTCGGAGTCTTGTCCTCAAGGAATCTGAAGTCATGCTCGAGCTTCAGGGGATTGTTCTTGTTGCGTGCGGCATAGGACCACACTGCGCGCACCATCTGCGCGGGTGAGATTCCTATGCTCTCGAGAGCGGCATTGCCCTCGATGCGAAGCTGCTCGTCAATGCGCACGTTCATCTGCGTCATGGCCATGACCGCCACCTCCTTCGAGAGAAGTATAGCATGAAGGTAAGAGCGCTATACGAATATCATTCCTGTTATCCCGACTGAACCATGAAGCCTTCCGTTATTTTGACCAGAGCAAATGCCATGACTGTCCCTTCATCATTCCGAGCGAAGGCGCACGGCGCAGCATCCCCCTGTCATTTCGAGCGAAGCGGCCGCCAGGCCGCGGAGTCGAGAAATCTCACCACCCTCGTCACATAGCTCACTGTTCTCTCCAAAATCGTGTAAAATCCGGAATGTGTTCCGGAATTTACACGATTTAAGGAGCCCCGATGTATATTGAGCGCGCGCTTGAACCTCTTGTGAGGCGATATTCCTCGCACTTCAAGGCCGTTGTGGTGACGGGTCCTCGTCAGGTGGGCAAGACCACGATGCTCAAGCACATGATGGAGCAAGATGCCGAGCATGGCTTCAAGCGAGATTATGTCACGATGGATGACACTGCCCTGAGGATGGCGGCGCAAGAGGATCCGGCGCTCTTCCTTCAGAGGTATAAGGCCCCTATCCTCATTGATGAGATCCAGAAAGCCCCGGAGCTTCTTCCCTATATCAAGATCGCACTTGATTCCACTGAGGAGAATGGGTCCTTCTGGCTTACCGGGTCACAGCCGTTTCACCTCATGAAGCACGTCTCCGAGACACTTGCGGGACGTGTCGGCATCATCGAAATGCTCGGCCTATCGAACTCTGAAATCGCGCGCGTACAATCGCAACCGTTTGACCCGGGAGAGGGGTATTTCGAAAGTCGCGTCGAAGTGGCCAAGCCCTTTGACGTAATGGAGGCCTACGAGCGCATCATCGCGGGGTCGCTCCCAGGGATACGCGCGCTGCCGACCGACTTGCGTGCCGGTGCCTACGAGTCATATCTCGAAACATACATCATGCGCGATATACGGGATCTGGCACAAGTTGCAGACGAGCTGAAGTTCAGACGATTTATGTCTGCTTGTGCGGCGCTTACGTCGAAGCCGCTTGTGTATGCAGACTTGGCGAGGACGGCGGACATCGACGAAAAGACGGCTAAGTCGTGGCTATCTCTGCTAACCAGCTCTTATCTGGTCAAAGTTGTCCCCCCTTATTCGAACAATCTACTCAAAAGACTGAACAAGCAGCCGATAATGCACTTCATGGACACGGGCCTCGCGTCTTATCTCGCGGGTTGGCAGGATGCTCGCACGCTCGAGCTCGGTGCCATGGCGGGGCAAATATTCGAAACCTATGCATTTGGGGAGATATGCAAGAGCTTTGCAAATGCCGGCATCAAACCTGCCCTCTATTTCTTTAGAACCACCTCTCAACGGGAAATCGATCTTGTCTTGGAGCAGAACGGAACGCTCTTTCCCATCGAGATGAAGAAAAGCGCCTCTCCTACCCGAGCAGACGTGAAGAACTTTCGGGCGCTCAGGCCCGTCGAAGAGGAGGACGTCTCTGCCGAATTACGCGCGATGCGCTGTACGGTTGGCGTCGGGACGGAGATTTGCATGGCGAGCGACGCGTTTCCCATAAGCGAGGGCGCATGGGCATTCCCCGTCTGGGCGATTTGAGGATGCGGCCCCCGTCATTTCGAGCGAAGGCGCGAAGCGCCCCCTTCTGTCATTTCGAGCGGAGCGGCCGCCAGGTCGCGAAGTCGAGAAATCTCCCACCTATGTCCGATTTTGGTCGGAAAAAATTCGGTGATTCGACCGAAAACGTTCTGACCACATGCATCTCGCGAAAGACGGCGTGGAATTTTGGTACGCGCGAGAAGTAATGGAGGTCTTCGGATACACCCAATGGCGCAATTTCGAGATTGCAATAAGTCGAGCAAGGGTGTCGCTCGAAACGACCGAAACCCCCGATGAAGAACATTTTGCTGGCATCAGCAAATCAATAGACATGCCCAAAGACGGCGCTCGCGAGGTGCAGGACTACATGCTCACGCGCTACGCTTGCTATCTCATCGCGCAGAATGGCGACCCGCGCAAGGAGGAAATCGCATTTGCTCAGAGCTACTTCGCCCTTCAAACGCGCAAGCAAGAGCTCATCGAGCAGCGCATGTTGGAGCTGCGCAGGCTCACGGAGAGAGATGCCCTTACGGAGTCCGAGAAGGTGCTTGCCGCCATAGCCTTCGAGCGGGGTGTTGATCAGCGGGGGTTCGCGACCATGGCAGCCAAGAACCTCGCGAATTCAATGACGTCACACAACACCGAATCGAAGGATCTGCGCGGTGTGAGGCAAATCGGCGACGAGCATCTCCAGAACAATCGGAGCGTGCGCGGCACTCTCGTGACGCGCGGCATCAAGCCGGAAGATTTGCCGCCGGAGGAGGATGCGAAGAAGCTGAGGCGCAGGGTGGAGGCAGACGAGCGAAAGCTCAGGCAAGACGCGTCCGGGTTCGGATCGGCGTCGCAGGACCTGTAGGCATAGACCCCTTCTGTCATTTTGAGCGAAAGCGCCAGAGGAGGCGGAGTCGAGAAATTTAGTCCGTAAATGCCCTGGGCAATCTCAGCGAATAGCGCCTCGAGCTTGGCAGGATCTTCGGTAGCTACGACAAGCTTCTCTAAACGACTTTCACTCACGAGCTTGGTGACAAGAGCGCTGTGTTGGGCATCCTTTTGAGCTGCGGCTTCAAGCTCAGCTTCGCATTTTGCTTCGCGTTGCCTCGTGTACGGCCAAACGCGTCCCTCATTCGATACTCTCCTCAGCAGTGCTGACTGACCAGATTATGCGTATCCAATCCTCGTCGTGGTTGGCGTCGTAGACGGCCCCGCCTATGTTCTCGACAAGGCAACCAGCTTCTTCAACGGGCCATTATGAACACACTCAAGCAGCGCATTTACCCTCTCGTCACTCTCCACCTTCCGGGCAAAGGTGTTGAGGCAATCCGCAACACCACTTCCCGCTTCCACCCCCGCATTCTCCTTGCAAGAGGGATCGATTGTGTAGACGGGAAAGCCGCATTCGAGGGAATCGTGCTTGCAAATGAAGATTATGTAGCTATCGAGAACTTCGTCGCAGCCCACCCCTTGGGAAGCAGCCCCGAGTCAATCCTTGCCTGATAGTATCTGCATCTCTTTGCAGGAGAGCGCTCTTTCGATACTTGAATCCCCCTGTCTTTCCGCATGCAGTCTTTTCCAGGACGGAAACTGTCACGATGGTCGCCTGCGCAGCAGGAATTTGTTGCGCAACAGAATGTTGAAAACCAAAGGGAAAATAAGCAGGCGAACAAAATGTAAGAAACGGAGGCTGAAATGACTAGCGCTAAATACATTGTCCACAAAAACAGCCACACATTACACTCGAACGGGGGATGCGGACATGCGACTGGTTACAGTAAAGAAAAGTACGACGAGTACCAAACTCTAGAAAGAGCAATCACTGAGCACTCTCCGGATATTCGATCGTGTAAGACCTGCGTGAGGAAGGGGTATATCAAGGAATTGACCCCGAAGGTTTAGTGCAGAAAAAGGTGCAGCCCGATACAAGGGGTATGCGCCCCCTGAGACCAACACTTGTCGACATATGCGAACAGCCGCAACAGCAACACAACAAGGAGGATTATTATGCAAAGAGTTTCTTTGGTTTTCATGTCTTTGCTACTTGCGTTGAGCACGGCACCTCTCACCGCCTTTGCAGCAGGTAATGATGGTGCAACGGAAGCTGACAACGCGTTACTTGCACAAGCAGAATCCGAGGATCCGATTATTCCATCAAGTGGATGGAAAATCAGTGGATCAACCCTCACAATTAGCGGCAATGGAGTAGTAAAAGGAAACATTATTTCTTCGGCACAGGCGTATCAGGTCAAGACTGTCATTATTGAAGAAGGCGTTACCGGCATCGCCGATGATGGTTGGGGCGTCTTTTATTCTTTCAAAAAAATTACATCGGTTAGCTTGCCAAGCACGCTCAAAAAAATAGGAAAACATGCCTTTCGAGGTACGTCTCTTACATCGATTAACATTCCAGATGGCGTTACATCTATAGGAGAGGGTGCGTTTGGCTGGCTTGAGAACTTGGGCGATGTTAAGTTAGGAGCGGGAGTTAAGACAATTGGGGAGAACGCATTCGCCTCCTGTACTAGTCTTAAGTCTGTCAGATTTAATGATAATTTAGAAGCGATTGGAGACTACGCTTTCTCCTCGTGTTCCGCTCTCGAATCCGTCGAGTTTAACGAAGGGTTGCAAACCATAGGCAAAAATGCGTTTGATTCGTGTAAGAATTTGGGTGGTATTAAGCTCGGGACAAAGCTCAAAACAATTGGAGACTACGCTTTCTCCTCGTGTTCCGCTCTCGAATCCGTCGAGTTTAACGAAGGGTTGCAAACCATAGGAGCAAGCGCATTTGCTGAAACAGCGCTCACGAGTGTTCGCATTCCATCGACAGTGCAAACTATTGGAAACAGTGCGTTTAAGGGTCTCAGCAATCTTGAGAGCATCGTCCTGCTTGGGAAGACGGCAATAGGAGAGAGTTCTTTTGCCAACTGCCCCGTTTTAAAATCAATTGATATGCCAAGCGTTCGGACGATAGGGGCGCAAGCGTTTGAAAATTGCGATGAGCTGAATGCAGTCAAAGTTGGTGCAGTTGAGGAAGTTGGTGACTATGCTTTCGACGGATGCAAGAAACTCGAGTCCTTTACTTTTCCTACAACTTTAAAATCGTTGGGAGGAGAGGTTTTCAAAAACTGTTCTGATCAGATGACTGTCGAGTTCTTGGGAGACGCTCTTTCCTCATGTGGTGTTCGTGCGGTTTCTACTGCTGGAAAAATTATATATCCTGGTACTAATGCAACTTGGACAGATGACGCAAAAAGGGAAATTGATGGTCCTGGAGTAAATAAGCTCTATGCGCGGAATGCGGATGGGATGCTCACGAAGGAGCCCTATCTTTGTATGTGGAAAGCTGTAGATGTTCCATTTGGTTCGGTAAAATCAGAATGGATGTCCGATACCACCCATAGATGCTTTGACTTTAACGTGCCGAAAGACATGAAGGTGCGCATTGCCATGTATTATATGCTGCCCTGCTATCACGGCAGTTACTCTGTTACGCTTGTTAATTCGACTGGTGAGACGATATATAGTGATATAGCCATGCGAAACTCCAACGAAGGCGAATTGAGATACGAGGGCGAGCACGTCGTTGAACCGGAATTAAGTGCCGGAGACTATCACCTTGAGGTATTCTACTTGCAACCTCATAAAGGAGAGTCAGGCATGTTTACTGTGGGCGTATACGACGCGACGCCTGCTGAAAACCCCAAACCCGACGACCCCGGCACGACGGACCCCAAACCCGACGACCCCGGCACGACGGATCCCGGCGCGGCCGACCCCGAGCCGGTAGCCACCGAGACCATGTACCGCCTCTACAACCCCAACTCCGGCGAGCACTTCTACACCTCGAGTCCCGTGGAGCGCCAGGCCGTCATCGACGCGGGCTGGAACGACGAGGGAGTGGGCTGGACGGCACCCACGGAAGGCATCAAGGTCTACCGCCTGTACAACTCCTTCGCGGGCGAGCACCACTACACCACCTCCGAGGCCGAGCGCGACATGCTCGTCAGCGTGGGCTGGACCTGGGAGGAGGGCGGCTGGTTCTCGGATCCGAACGAGGCCGTGCCGCTGTACCGCGCCTACAACCCCAACGCCTACGCCAACAACCACCACTACACGCTCGACTGGGGAGAGTTCCAGACGCTGCTGGGCCTCGGCTGGCAGGACGAGGGCGTCGGCTGGCACGGGGTGAACTGATCCCCTGTCATTTCGAGCGAAGCGAACGAAGTGAGCGGAGTCGAGAAATCTCCTGACTAAAGCGAAGGGAAGCACCACATGAGAAAGCCACTTTCTGTGTTCTTCAGCATTGCACTGATGTTCTCCATGCTGCCAGCAACGGCGTTTGCTGCACCGGAGCCTCAGCTCGACGTCAATGTGCCTCTGACAGTTCAGATTGGAGAAAACATTGCCGAAGGCACCATCGAGGACGGCACCGCCTGGGGCACTTGCCCCTGGGAGATTTCGGCCGACGGCGTGCTCACGGTGCATCCAGGTACTGGAGAGAACGCCTCAACGAAATACACGGTTCAGGTTACGGATAGCTATTCCTACGACATGATTGTCTTTCCCTGGTATGGGTACGCTTCGAAAGTAACGAGTGTAGAGTTTATTGAAGAAGAAGATCAGAAAGTTGTTGCGCCTGAAAACTGCTCCAATCTGTTTGCAGGCTTCTCCAATGTCACGAGTGTCGACCTTTCTGGTTTAGATACTTCTAGGACAACGAATATGTCTTGTATGTTCGGCGGAGGTTCTCCGAACTACCATATGACGAGTTCCAGTTTGCTTCCCGACGGGGGATCGATTTCCATGCCCTCGACTGGCTGCGTGAATCTTGAAAAGCTTGATGTCTCTGTTCTTAACACTTCGAACGTGACGAATATGTGGGGCATGTTCTCCGGTCTTCGATCGCTCAAATCTCTTGACCTCTCGAATTTCGACACAGCCGGCGTGACAGATATGACATACATGTTTTGCGGTAGCTATTCGTTAAATACTCTTGACCTCTCGAATTTCGACACAGCGAATGTCGAAAGCATGAATGGGATGTTTCAGGCGTGTGCTGGACTCAAGTCTCTTGACGTTTCGAGTTTCGATACGTCCAAAGTGAAGAGGATGGGTCAGATGTTCGAGTTCTGCGGCGCTCTTGAATCTCTTGACGTTTCGAATTTCAACACGTCTCGTGTGGGCGAAATGTCAAATATGTTCCTCGCGTGTATGTCTCTTAGACAGCTCGACGTTTCAAACTTTGACACCTCCGAGGTCTATAATATGTGGGGTATTTTCACCAGGTGCCGATCGCTCGAGTCTCTCGATCTGTCCTCTTTCGACACCTCGAACGCAACGGGCATGAGCGGCGTATCGTCCGGCGTGAACGGCATGTTCTCCGACTGCGACTCCCTTGGCACAATAGCCCTCGGCGAGAAGACCACGAAACTCGGCATGTTGCCGGGATACGATTCTCAAGACCTTACGCAGTGGAAATCCAGAGAAACTGGCCAGTGGTTTACGTCGAAAACGATTGTCGAGAACCGCCTCGGGGTCATCGACACGTACACGAGGGGAGTGCACTACGAGCTGCTGAATCTCTCTACTGACACTTACGTTCAAGGTAGCGGTGCTGGTGTTACCCTCAGGTTCGATGGTCCTTTCGAGAAGTTTGATCGACTCGTGATTAACGGGACTGAGGTTCCGAAGGGCAAGTACACCGCGCGTCCAGGTTCCACCGTTGTGGAGCTGTCCGACAGTTTCATTGGTGGGCTCGAGACCGGTGAGCAGGAGGTGGCCGCCCTGTACAGCGACGGTGGTATCGCTACGGCTAGTTTTACCGTAGAGATCGAGTCAGGCACGGATCCTATCGGTCCCAGCCCGGATGATCCGGGTACGACTGATCCGGCGCCCAAGCCGGACGACCCGAAGCCCGATGTCCCCGGAACGGACGACCCCGCGCCCTCTGACCCCGGCACGAAGCCATCGGATCCCGGCGCCACCGACCCGGCCCCGAAGCCGTCCGACCCCAAGCCCGATGACGCCGCCGGCCCCGGGCCCGTGGCCGAGGTGGCCATGTGGCGCCTGTACAACCCCAACTCCGGCGAGCACTTCTACACCGCCTCGGCCGTCGAGCGCGACCACCTCGCCAGCGTGGGCTGGTCCGACGAGGGCGTCGGCTGGTACGCCCCGGCCTCCTCGGGGGTCCCGGTGTACCGCCTGTACAACCCGGTGGCCGGCGAGCACCACTACACCGTGGACGCCGGCGAGAGGGACGTCCTGGTGTCGCTGGGCTGGCTCTTCGAGTCGGAGGGCTACGACGAGAGCGGCGCCGCGTGGTACTCCGACGAGCGGAAGGGGGCCCCGCTGTACCGCGAGTACAACCCCAACGCCTATGCCAACAACCACAACTACACCACGAGCGACTTCGAGCACCGGTACCTGCTGTCCCTCGGCTGGTCCGACGAGGGCGTCGGCTGGTACGGGACCCGCGCCGGCGGCGAGTAGGGGACGCTTTCTGTCCGAAATAGACGGCGCAGGTCCGAAAATGGATCTGCGCCGTTCTCTTTGGGCACGCTCTGTCGAAATCCTCCCGCGTAGATTCGCTACGTGGGTCTGTTCGGTTGAAAATCATCTCCTGCTCTTATCATCAGGCTAGCGGCATTCCATCGAGCAAGCTTTATGAGGACATTTGCTGATGCGCGGCAAGATAAGAGCGTGGCGGCTGCTCGCGAAGAGGTACTCTTGTTCACGTTATAACGCCTTCTGATGCTCTGCCGATTGGGGGTCGTCATGGTGTCATACGTTGCCATTACCGCTCATTGCGACGGAACAGAAGATCGCCTGAGACGTCTACGTGAAGCCGAAGAGCGCATCGCAAGGCGCAAAATGCGTGCCGATTGGCCATCAGGCAAAACAGCCGATGATCTTTTGCGCGAAGGCAGAGCCGCGACCATTGTGCAATAGCCAGGAGGAACAATGCGTGCGCTTCTGAAGAAATCGGCCCAATGCCTGCTTTGCGCTGCACTGGTCATGGTCCTGTGTCCTGCAATGGCGTTTGCCCAGGATAGCCCCACTGCCCAGGGCGTAAACCCAATCATGCGGCTGTTCAAGGCGCCGGAGACCATCAGCGCAAGCGGCAACTCCGCTGGCACGGGCGCGATTCCCGAGCAAATCCCCGTTTACAGCATCTACGACGCGAACTACGACGGTCTCACCGCCCAAGAAAGCATCCCGCGCAGCTATAGCTC
>CABURF010000002.1 GCA_902493755.1 uncultured Coriobacteriia bacterium | reverse complement strand
GTGATATGAGAGAATACAGAATACGTATTTTCAAGGTTATGGCGTAAAGAGGATGCCGATGTACGTTCTGGTGATCAATGCGGGTAGTTCATCCCTCAAGTACCAAATCATCGATTCCGAAACCGAAGAGCTTGTGACACGTGGCCTGTGCGAGAAGGTCGGATATTCCGATGCCTTCGTTCAGCACTGGAACAAGAACGACAAGCGTGTTTTCGAAGAGCCGATGGAGAACCATCTCGTTGCCGTCAAGATGGTGCTCGACGTGCTTGCCAAGGATCCGGACTCTGGCATCGACAGCCTTGATCAGATCGGCGCTGTTGGCCATCGCATCGTGCATGGTGGCGAGAAGTTCAGCGAGTCGGTACTTGTCGATGATCAGGTTGTCGCCGACATCGAGCTTTGCTCCGAGCTTGCCCCGTTGCATAACCCGCCTGCGGTGCAGTGCATTCGCGCTTGTCGCGAGATCATGCCCAACGTTCCGCACGTCTGCGTATTTGATACGGCATTTCATCAGACCATGCCGCCGCGTGCATACATGTATGCCATTCCGTACGAGTTCTACGAGCAGTTTGGTATCAGAAAGTACGGTGCGCACGGTACCTCGCATCGTTATCTTGTTCAGCGCGCTTCCGAGATGCTCGACGAGAGCCCTGAGGATCTCAAACTCATCACCTGCCACTTGGGTGGCGGCTGCTCGGTGACTGCTGTCGATCACGGCATGTCGGTCGACACTTCGATGGGTTTCACCCCGCTTGGCGGTATCGTCATGGGTACGCGCAGCGGCGATATCGACCCTTCCATCGTCACCTATCTGATGGAGCAGGAGGGTTACACCCCCAACGAAATCATTACGATTCTCAATCGTCAATCGGGCCTCTATGGAATCAGCGGCATCTCGGCCGATATGCGTGACATCGATGCGGCAACCAAATCCGGCCTCAAGCGTGCGGCTCTCGCATATGACATGTTCGCCAACTCTGCCAAGAAGATGATTGGCTCGTACATGGCCGAGATGGGTGGCGTCGACGCCATTGTCTTCTCCGGCGGCGTGGGCGAGAACTCCGAGCGCATGCGCCGCATGATCCTGGGTGGCATGGAGCCGCTCGGCATCGTTCTCGACTACGAGGCCAATAAGGTCATGGGCGAGGAGCGTATCATCAGCGACGATCGCTCTCCGGTCAAGATTCTCGTAATCCCCACCAACGAGGAGCTTATGATTGCGCGAGATGCCGTTCGTCTCGCGAATGAGGCTAATTCAGCTGCATAACTAAGCTATTATTTTGCTAAAAATTGTATAAAATAATAAATAAATGCATAAATATTGCATAAAACAAAATAATTATTGAATTGTGCCGAAAATCGGTCCACAATACCATCCAAGTATCGTTTCATCCGTTTAGATGGGAAGCACATGAAGAGGGCAGCAGTTGTAGGCGCGGCAGGGTATGCCGGCGTCGAGGCAGTACGCATTTTACTGGGCCATCCCGAATTTAAATTGACCTGCATCACCTCGTCGGGCAATGAGGGCGAGAGTATCGCGAGCCTCTATCCGGCCCTTACCGGCATATGTGATTTGAGCTTCGAAGCGCACGATGCAGAACGCATCGCCGCGCAGGCCGACGTCGCCTTTCTCGCCGTGCCCCATACGGCGTCACTCGCGATGACGCCCGCGCTCGTTACTGCCGGCGTCCAGGTCATAGACTTGTCGGCGGACTATCGTCTGGCCGATCCAGAGGTATACGAGGCGTGGTACGACGCCACGCATACGAGTGTCGATCTGCTGGCGCAGGCGGTCTATGGTCTGCCCGAGGTCGCTCGTGACGAGCTCAGAGCAGGTACACCCGTCGTCGCTTGTCCCGGTTGTTATCCCACGGCATCCGCCTTGGCGGCTTTGCCCATCATGGAAGCCGGTTTCAAGGGCGAGGGTCCCGTTACCATCGCGGCGCTTTCCGGCGTATCGGGTGCTGGTCGCAAGGCGACGCCCAAGACGCACTTCTGCAACGCGGACGAGTCGGTGGGGCTCTATGGTTTGCCGCATCGTCACACGCCCGAGATCGCCCAGACGCTCTCGCGCGCTGCTGGTGCCGATGTCGAGGTTATCTTCACGCCGCATCTCGTTCCGATGGTGCGTGGCCTGCTTTCGACGGTCTACATTCCGCTCGACGCGCCGCATACTATTGAGGAGCTGCATGCGCTCTATACCGCGCGCTATGCGTCCGAGCCGTTCGTGAGTGTGTGCCCTATCGGCACCATGCCGCAGACCTCATGGGTCGAGGGTTCGAATCGGGCGCAGGTGGGTTTGCATCTCGCATCGGATGGCAGGCTGCTCGTTGCGAGCTGCGCGATTGACAATCTCGTCAAGGGCGCAGCCGGCCAGGCCATCCAGGCTGCGAATCTCGTGTGCGGTTTCGAGGAAACAGCTGGTCTTACCTATAGTTGTCCGGTGGTGTAGAAAATGAGAGACGTTGAGTTCAACTATGACAAAAATGGCGTGACGGCGCCCGAGGGCTTTAGGGCGGCTGGCGTGCATGCCGGTTTCCGCAAGGATCCCAAGCGTCTCGATGCCGCGCTTGTCGTGTCTGATGGTCCCGATACGGTGGCGTGCGGGATGTTTACGAAGAGCGTCTTTTGCGCAGCTCCCGTGCAAGTCGACCGCGAGCTGCTCGCGCAGAACACGCCCCGTGCCGTCTTGCTCAACTCTGGCAATGCCAATGCCGCGACAGGCGAGCCGGGCCTGACCATCGCGCGCAAAGCAGCGCAGGTGACTGCCCATGCCCTGGGGTTGCCCGAGGGCGAGGCGCTCGTTGCCTCGACGGGCGTCATTGGCGTCGAGTTACCCTGGGCGCCCTTCGAGACGGGCATCCCCGCCCTCGTCGAGGCGTTGTCGAAGGATGGCGGCCATGATGCGGCCTGTGCCATCATGACCACGGATACGCATCCCAAAGAGCATGCCGTGCGCTTTGTCTACGATGGCAACGAGTATGCCGTAGGCGGCATGGTCAAGGGTTCGGGCATGATTCAGCCTGATATGGCGACCATGCTCGCCGTCATCACCACCGACATGCCCATCGCACCCGCTAACGCGCGCCTTGCATTGCAAGCGGCAGTTGACGTCTCCTTCAACAAGGTCACGGTCGATTCCGATACCTCGACCAACGATAGCGTCTTCTTCTTCTCGAGTGGCATGGGCGCACCCGTTGCCGATGCAGGCGAAGCAGCCGATGTACTCGCAGAGGCGCTGCGCGTCGTCTGCGAGGATCTTGCACGCCAGATTGCGGCTGATGGCGAGGGCGCCACCAAGCTCGTGACCGTCTTCGTGCGCGACGCGGCCAACGAGGCGGACGCCGACAAGGCAGCACGTACCATTGCCAACTCCCCGCTCGTCAAGACGGCCATCGCGGGTCGCGATTGCAACTGGGGTCGTATTGCGGCGGCGCTCGGCCGCAGTGGTGCGAGTTTCGGGCAGTATGACGTCGACATCGACATCATGGGCATGCCTGTGTTGCGTGCGGGACTGCCGTGCGGTTTTGACGAGGACGAGGCACTGCGCCGCTTCGAGGACGACGAAATCGTCATCGAGGTTTCGCTTGGCACGGGCGGCAGTGCGGAGACGCGCATGTGGACCTGCGACCTCACGCACGAGTACATTCACATCAACGCCGACTATCGCAGCTAGTTCAGATAGGAAGACAAGAGGAAGCCATGCAATTTCGCAAGAAACACGACGAAGTCGCTATCGCCAACATCGACGCGCTGCCCAACCAGCTTCGTTCCCAGGTCCTGCTCGACGCGCTGCCTTGGATTGAGGATATCACGGGAAAGACAGTCGTTATCAAGTATGGCGGCGCGGCCATGGTGGCAGGCGAGCTGCGCGACGCAGTTGTCGATGACATCATCATGCTCAAGCTCATGGGTGCCAATCCCATCATCGTGCATGGTGGTGGCCCCAACATCAATGCTATGCTCAAGCGTCTCGACATTCCCACGCATTTCGAGGGCGGCCAGCGCGTGACCGACGAGCAGACGATGGAAATCGTCAAAATGACCCTCGTCGGGCAGGTCAATCAGGACCTCGTGAGCGCCATCAACAGGCATGGCTCCGTCGCCGTCGGTCTCAACGGCGCCGACGCGAAGATCATCCAGGCCGAGCCGCTCGATTCGAAGCTTGGGCGCGTGGGCAAGGTCAAGTCCATCAACACGCGACTCATCGAAGATTTGCTCGCCGCCGATTACATCCCCGTCATCGCGACGGTCGGCTACGGCGATGATGGAGATTACAACATCAACGCCGATACGGTTGCCGGTGAGGTGGCAGCCGCCGTCGGCGCGCAGAAGATCGTCTTCATCACCGACGTCGACGGCATCTATAAGAACTTCGACGACAAGACGACGCTCATCTCGCGCATGGCGCTTTCCGAGGCGGCCGAGCTCGCCGAGGAAGGGACGATGTCGAGCGGCATGATCCCCAAGATCAATGCCTGCGTGACGGCGCTCTCGGCAGGCGTGCGCAAGGCGCATATCATCAACGGCACGGTCCCCCATTCGCTTGTTCTCGAGATTTTTACCGATTCGGGCGTCGGCACGCTCATCGTGCGTCATCAGGACGATTCGATGGATCCGGACTTCGTCGAGGCGCCGGTGAGCAATTTCGCAAGCAAGCTCGATCAATCCATCCAGACCATCGGAAGGAGCGAGTAGCCGGCATGGGAAAGCAATTCGACAAGGCGCAGCAGCTTGACGATACCTACGTCATGCACACCTTCGCCCGCAAGCCAGTTGAGTTCGTATCGGGAGCGGGCCAGTGGCTCATCGACGACGAGGGGAACGAATACCGTGACTTTCTCTCGGGCATTGGCGTCGTGAGCGTCGGGCATTGCAATTCGCGCGTCACCGAGGCAATCACCGAGCAGGCAAACAAGCTCATCCATGTGAGCAACTACTTTTACGTCGAGCATCGCGGTGAGCTCGCCGAGCGCATCTCGGATATGCTTGCGCATGGCACGGAGGCGGTCTGGCAGAGCTTCTTCGCCAACTCCGGTGCCGAGGCAAACGAGGGTGCCATCAAGCTGGCACGTCTCTGGGGTGCCAAAAACCTCGATGGCGCCTACGGCATCATCTCGGCCGAAAAATCCTTCCATGGCAGGACGCTCGCCACGCTTGCGGCTACCGCGCAGGACAACAAGCAGGATCCCTTCGCGCCACTTCCGGCGGGCTTTGGGCGTACACCGCTCAATGACATCGAAGCCCTTGAGACTGCCCTCGATGGCGAAGTAGACGGCACGCGCCCCTGTGCACTCATGGTCGAGTGCATCCAGGGTGAGTCCGGCGTTTGGCCGTGCTCGCTTGAGTACCTTAAGGCTGCACGTGAGCTGACCTCCGAGCGTGGCATGCTCCTCATCGTCGATGAGGTGCAAACGGGTTTCTGCCGTACGGGCTCGTACTTCGCCTTCCAGTCCTACGGCATCGAGCCCGATGTCGTGACGATGGCAAAAGGCATCGCTGACGGCATCCCCATGGGCGCATTTGCCGCCAAGACCGACCTTGCCGCGCTCATGCAGCCGGGCATGCATGGAACGACTTTCGGCGGCGGCCCACTTGCCTGTGTGGCAGCAGATGCGACCACCAAGATCATGTGCGAGGAGGGTTTCCTCGATCACGTGAACGAGGTGGGTGCCTACTTGCGTGAGAAACTGGCCGAGTTGTCCTTCGTGACGGATGTGCGTGGCAAGGGTCTCATGTGTGGCGTCAGCTTGGATAAGCCCGTTGCCAACCAGGTGGTGCTTAACGCGCTGCGGCACGGCTTCGTGCTCAACGCTCCGGCAGTCGATATCATTCGCTTCCTGCCGCCGCTCATCATCGAGAAGGATGACGTCGATGCGCTTGTCGAAGCGCTCCCGACCATATACGAGGAGGTTGCACAATGAGCCAGAACACGCTCGCCGGACGCGACTGTCTGCGTCTGCTCGATTTGACGCCCGAGGAGTTCATGCTCGTGCTCGATACGGCTGCGCAGCAAAAGGCCGATTGGGAGAACGGCGTGCACGATGCCCCCTGTGCGGGCAAGGCCGTCGCCATTATCATGGAGAAGCCAAGCCTGCGCACGCGTTCGAGCTTCGAGATCGGCGCATATCGTCTGGGTGCGCACCCGCTCGTCATGAGCGATGACCACTCGGCGTTCAGCCGTGGTGAGACCGTACAGGACACAACGCTCGTGCTCGAGCGCTTTGTCGATGCCATCGTATTGCGCACCTACGAGCAGAGCAAGGTGGTCGAGGTCGCCCAATGGGCGAGCATTCCCGTCATCAATGCGCTCTCCGATGACTTTCATCCCTGCCAGGGTCTGGCAGATGCTCTGACGATTCGCGAGCACAAGGGCAAACTCGCGGGTCTCACCATCGCCTATGTGGGCGATGGCAACAACATGGCCCACACCTACCTCGAGATGGGCGTTTTGGCGGGCATGAACGTGAAACTAGGATTTCCCGCGATTCACACGCCCGATCCCATCGTCATCGCCGAGTGTGAGAAGGTCGCTTCCATGACCGGTGCCTCGATCGAGCTTTTCAACGACCCACGCGAGGCGGTTGCCGCAGCTGATGTGGTCATCACCGATACTTGGACTTCCATGGGCGACGAGGACGAGCATGACCAGCGCGTTGCCGAGTTCGAGGGCTTCCAGGTCAATGCCGAGCTCATGGCCTTGGCTTCCGATGATGCCCTTTTCATGCATTGCCTGCCCGCGCATCGTGGCGAGGAAGTTACCGACGAGGTCATGGATGCCCCATATTCGGTAATCTTCGACGAAGCAGAAAACCGTCTGCATGCCCAGAAGGCCCTGCTTTCGCTCGTGATGGGGGCGCAGTAGCATGGCGGGAGTGCGCAAGGAGCGCCAGGATGCGATTCGTGACCTTGTCCGGCACAATCGCATTCGTACGCAATCCGAGCTCGTCGCGCAACTGCGTGACCGTGGCTTCGATGTCACGCAGGCGACCATCTCACGCGACATCACCGACCTCGGTCTCGAGAAGGATGTCCGGGGTGTCTACATGCTGCCGGAGGATTATCGCCTCCGTTCGATTGCGGCAAGCGCCGTACGCGAGACGCGCCGGGCGCAAAATCAGGTGCTGCTTCTCTGCGACCCCGGTACGGCTTCAAGCGTGGCTGCAGCACTCGATGCCTCGCAGACGCAGGGCGTGCTCGGCAGCATTGCGGGCGACGATACGATACTCGTCATTTGCGCTGACGAGGCGCAGGGTGAAAGATTTCAAATTGACGTGAACCAGCTGCTCGAGAAGAAGTAAACTCGGCTGATTCGAAAGGAAGGAAGAATGGAAATGGAAAAGGACAAGGTCGTACTTGCATACTCGGGTGGTCTCGATACATCCGTCTGCATCAAGTGGCTCATGGAGGAAAAGGGTCTTGATGTCATTGCGGTGACGGGTGATGTCGGACAGGAGCGTCAGGACCTCGAGTTCGTCAAGAAGAAGGCCCTGCAGGTCGGTGCCATCGAGGCACTGGCCATCGACATGCGCGAGGAGTTCGTCAATGACTTCTTGACCAAGGCGTTGGCTGCAAACTGCATGTATGAGAACAAGTATCCGATGGTAAGCGCATTGTCGCGTCCCGTCATCTCCAAGAACCTTGTTGAGATTGCGCACAAGTACGGTGCGAAGTACATCGCGCATGGTTGCACCGGCAAAGGCAACGATCAGGTCCGCTTCGAGGTCGCCATTCAGAGTCTCGACCCTGAAATCAAGGTGCTCGCTCCCGTGCGTGAGTGGGACTTGCATACGCGCAATGACGAGATGGAGTACGCGAAGAATCACGGTATTCCCGTTCCCACGACGAAGGCGTCGCCCTATTCCATCGATGACAATCTCTGGGGTCGTGCCATCGAGTGCGGTGAGCTCGAGGACCCATGGAGCGAGCCGCTCGAGGACATCTACACGATGACCACCTCGAGCTACGAGGCTCCGGCAGAGGGTGAATACGTTGTCATCAGCTTCGATGCGGGTGTGCCCTGTGCGCTGGATGGCGAGAAGATGAGCTTCCACGACATCATTCTTAAGATGAACGACATTGCGGGACGCAATGGCTTCGGCCGCGTCGACATGATCGAGAACCGTCTTGTTGGCGTGAAGAGTCGCGAGTGCTATGAGGTGCCTGGTGCGCTGTCCATCATCCAGGCTCACAAAGCGCTTGAGGACCTCTGTCTCGAACGTGAGCTCCTGCACTTCAAGCCTATCGTGGAGCAGAAGTGGGCAGAGCTCGTCTATGACGGCCTGTGGTTCTCGCCTCTCAAGGAGGCCCTGGATGGTTTCTGCTCGACCACGCAGCAACTCGTTACGGGTGATGTGCGTCTGCGTTTCCTCAAAGGCAGCTGCGTGACGGTTGGTCGTCGCAGCAGGTATTCGCTCTACGATTATGGCCTGGCAACATACGATTCTGCCGATACCTTCAATCGCGATAGCGCCGAGGGCTTCATCGACCTGTTCGGCCTGTCGACGCGCGTGTGGGCGAAGCATCGTCAGGACGAGGGCTGCCCTGGCGTCGTGTAGGAGATACGCGAATCTATCATCGCGTCCTGTGTCAGGGGTCTGACCCTCTGACACAATCGCCTTCGTGGCGTTAAAAAACGGGCCGTGCATTGCGCGGCCCGTTTTCGTTGCGGATATGAGAGGCAGCCCTAGCGGTCATCCTTGGGGTTCTCGTCGGATATGATAGTCTCGCCATCGGGGAATACGACAGGCTCCTTCTCGTCGACCTCCCCTGCCTCTTTGGGCAGGATGGGCGTGTCGACGGGCATGTTGACGCCCTTGAGTGGGATGCCGCCCTCGAGCACGGCGTCGAGGTGACGGTCAACGAGTTCCTCGTCCATGTAGTGATCGAACTCGTGCTGGATGGCTTTCGAGGGCTCCTTGCTTAGCAGCGAGACGATGGCGATTGCCAGGCAGCTCAGGATGAATGCGGGAAGTAGCTCGTAGATGCCGAAGACGCCGCCGAGTGGCTTGACGAGGTTGTGCCACGCGATGACGGAGACAGCACCCGTCAGCATGCCTGCGATGGCACCTGACTTGGTCGTGCGTTTCCAGTACAGGCTGAAGAGCGTGAGCGGACCAAACGAGGCACCCAGGCCGGCCCAAGCATACGAGACGACGTTGAAGATGATCGAATCTTCGCTCCAGGCAACGGCAATGCCGAAGAGCAGGACGCAGGCCAGCGTGATGCGGCTCACGATGAGCACCTGGTTATCCGTGGCATCCTTCTTGAAGACGCCGCGGAAGATGTTCTCGGCAACCGAAGAGCCCGTGATGAGCAGATACGATGAGGCACTCGACATCGAGGCGGCGAGGATGCCCGAGACAACAAGGCCGCAGAGAAAACCGGGGAGCATGACCTGCGACAAGAAGATGAAGATGCTCTCTGCACCGGATTGGGTGAGGTATTGGGCAGGGAAGAGATAACGGCCGATGATGCCGATCATGATGGCGCAGAACATGGAGATAACGACCCATACGATGGCGATGCGACGCGATGTCTTGATCTCGCTGTCGTTGCGAATGCCCATGAAGCGCACGAGCACCTGCGGCATGCCGAAGTATCCCAGGCCCCAGCTCAGGGTCGAGATGATGGTGAGCAGACCGTACTCGGCGGGAATGCCAAAGACGGGAGCACCGCCAAGCAGATACTGGACGCCGTCGGCATCGACCTCAGGCGCAGCTGTCTGCACCATCGAGAGATAGCCGGGGATGTCGGAGAGGAACGCCGCGGTGTTCTCGATGCCACCTGCCATGGTGATGGAGCCGACGACGACGACCGCCAGGGCAAAGAACATGAGGCAGCCCTGCACGAAGTCGGTTGCGACAACCGAGAGGTAGCCGCCGACCATCGTGTAGAGGAATACGATGATGGCGCCGAAGACCATCATAACTGTGTAGTCCATGCCAAAGAGCGTGTTGAAGAGCTTGCCGCAGGTGACGAAGCAGCTGCCCGTATAGACGCAGAAGAAGATGAGAATGATGATGGCGGCAACCGTGCTCACAATGTTCTTGTCATCGTGAAAGCGGTTGGAGTAGAAGCCCGGTAGCGTGATCGAGTCGTTGGCCTTCTCGGAATAGCGGCGCAAGCGCTTGGCGACAAGCAGCCAGTTGAGATAGGTACCGATGGCTAGGCCAATGCATGTCCAGCCCGCATCAGCCGCACCGGTGAAGTATGCGAGGCCGGGCAGACCCATGAGCAGGTAGCCTGACATGTCCGACGCCTCGGCTGAAAGGGCCGTAAACCAGGGGCCAACCTTGCGGCCGCCCAGGAAGTATTCCGACGAGGACTTGTTAGCGCGCCTCGCGTAGGAAAAGCCGATGATGAGCACCACCATGAAGTACACCAAGATGGCGATAATAACTGCGTAATCTCCCGTATTCATGAAAACCTCTCGTCCATTGCAACCGTAGTGGCGCACTATTATAACTTTAGTACGGTAAAGTGAAAGGATTTTTCTGCAGAGCACTAGGTAGACGGGATGTTTACCGCCTGTCGTAAGAACATCGGCGCATCTTTGCTATATTGTCAGTTTGGTCGCAACAAACCAACTTGGAGTACACCATGCAGAACACAACATCTTCCCCAGACGGCATGCATGCGAGCGAGGCGCTCTGGGGAGGTCGCTTTGAGGATTCTCCTACGGAGTTCACGCAGGCCTTCGGCGCGTCCCTGCCTGTCGACAAACGCATGTGGGAGTCCGATATCGAGGGGTCGAAGGCGCATGCGCTCATGCTCGCGCGCCAGGGCGTCATCTCGGATGAGGATGCCGCAAGCATTCGCGCGGGACTCGATGCCATTGCGGTCCAGATTGATGAAGGCGATTTCGAGTTCGATATCGATGACGAGGATATTCACATGTCCATCGAGCGCAACCTAACCGAGGCCATCGGTGCGGCAGGCGGACGCTTGCATACGGGTCGTAGCCGCAATGACCAGGTCGCGACTGATGCGCGTCATCATGCCAAGAAGCTCGCCGCGGGCCTCGCGCACCAGATGCTCGACCTGCGTGGCGCGCTCCTCGAGCTTGCCGAGGACAAGTTCGGCGTCGTCATGCCAGGCTACACGCATATGCAGAAGGCACAGCCCGTGCTCTTCTCGCACCATGTGCTCGCATATTACTGGATGTTCACGCGCGATTTCGATCGCCTGCAGGCGGCCTATGCGGCTGCCGATGTGCTGCCGTTGGGCAGCGCCGCGCTCGCGGGCACGACCTATCCGCTTGACCGGCAGTTCGTGGCAGACGAGCTCGGCTTTGCCGACGTGACGGAAAACAGCATGGACGCCGTGAGCGACCGCGACTTTCTCCTCGACCTTTCCTATGCTTGCGCGGTGGCCATGATGCACCTCTCGCGTCTATGCGAGGAACTCATCTACTGGTCGAGCAACGAGTTCGGTTTCATTCGCCTGTCCGACGCCTACTCAACAGGCTCGTCGATCATGCCCCAGAAGAAGAACCCCGACTTCGCCGAGCTCATTCGCGGCAAAACCGGTCGCGTGTACGGTGACCTCATGGCGTTGCTTACGACCATGAAGGGCCTTCCTCTTGCCTATAACAAGGATATGCAGGAGGACAAGGAAGGTGTGTTCGATGCGGTCGACACGCTCGGCAACTCCCTCGTCGTGATGACGGGCATGATTCGTACCATGCAGGTCAACGAGGACGCCATGCGCGCCGGAGCACTTGGTGGCTTCATGGCGGCGACCGATTTGGCCGATTACCTCGTAGGGACGGGCGTGCCCTTCCGCGAAGCGCACGCCATCGTGGGCAGGCTCGTGCTCGAATGCGAGAAACAGGGAAAGACCCTGCAGGACCTGAGCGCCGACGATCTTGCCGAAGTCGACGAGCACTTCGCTGCCGATGCACTCGAGGCTGTTGACATCGACAAGGTCGTCGAGCGTCGTACGACCTATGGCGCAACAGGTCACGATCCGGTCAAGGTACAGCTCAAGCACGCACGTGAGAGCCTTGCGGCCGACACCAATGCAATGGCGGACTAGGCGATGAGAAAGCCGGAACTACTCGCGCCCGCGGGAAATCGCGCGGCGTTTGAGGCGGCGCTCGCCGCTGGTGCCGATGCCATCTATCTGGGAGCCGGATCATTCAACGCACGGCGCAATGCCGATAACTTCGCCATCGACGATCTGCGTGCGGCATGTCGCGATGCGCATCTACGTGACGTGCGCGTCTATCTCACGGCCAACACGCTCGTGTTTCCGGGTGAGATGGACGATGCGCTCGCTATGGTCACCTCTGCAGCCGAGGCGGGCATTGACGCTGCCATCGTGCAGGATATCGGTCTCATGTCGGTGCTGCGTCGTGAACTGCCCGAACTTGAGCTCCACGCCTCCACGCAGCTCAACGTGCGCGGCAAGCGTGGTATCGAGCTAGCCGCGCGTCTGGGTTGCTCGCGCGTCACGCTTGCGCGCGAGCTTTCGATTGAAAAGATCGCCGAGCTTGCTGAGATCGGCGTCGACCTCGAGGTGTTCGTGCATGGGGCGCTGTGCATTTGCCAGTCGGGGCAGTGTCTGCTCTCGTCGCTTATCGGCGGACGTAGCGCCAATAGGGGGCTCTGTGCTCAGCCTTGTCGTCTGCCGTATAAGCTCGTCGATGAAGACGGCAAGACGCTCGCACAGGAAGGCCAGTATCTGCTGAGTCCCAAGGACCTTTGTGGCATCGAGATGGTCGATCAGCTCATCGAGGCGAAAGTCGCGTCGCTCAAGATCGAGGGACGCATGAAGTCGCCCGAATACGTCTCCACGGTTACGGCAACGTATCGCGAGGCGATTGATCGCGCATGGAGGGATCGGGCTTCGTACGAGGCCGTCGATGATGCTGAGGATGTGCTGGCCGAGGCGTTTAACCGCGGGTTCACGCAGGGCTATCTGGCTGGTGAGCGCGGTAATGACATGATGGGTTACCGGCGTCCGAACAATCGCGGTGTGGCCGTCGGGCGCGTCACGGGATATTCCGCTGGCAAGGTCAAGCTTGCTGCGACGAGGGACATCGCCGTGGGCGACCTGCTCGAGTTCTGGACCTCCAAGGGACGCGTCACCTATACCGTTGAATCGTCCGACACCCTCAAAGGCGAGACGAAGTACCTGGGTGTACGCGAGCCAGTCTCCGTCGGCGATCGCGTGTTTCGCGTGCGTTCGGCAAAGCTCGCACGCGATGCTGAGGAACGAACCGCGATGGGGATGAAGATTCCGGTTTCCATCGGCGTGACCATGAGAAAGGGTGAGCCGCTCGAGATTACCGTATGTGACGAGGCGGGCCACGAAGCAAAAGCGATGGGCCCGATTGTCGAGGAGGCGCGCACCAAGGCGATTACGCGCGAGGATGTCATCGAGCATGTGGGCAGGCTCGGCTCCACGCCTTTTGCGTGCGAGGACTGGCAGGTCGATCTGGACGAGGACGTGGGTATTGGCTTTTCGACTCTGCACAAGACGCGTAGTGCCGCACTCGTCGCTTTCGAAGAAACGCTGCTTGATGCAAACGAGCATGCGGCACTGTCAGCTGGTGGCGTTGACATCACGCGCGTGACGGACCTTTCCGACATGGCACCGTTCACGACGGTCATTCGCTTCGATGACACGAACATAGCCTGTTCGCTCGAGGAGTTCGAGCCTGGCTGTTCCATCGGGCCGCGCATGTACGCTACCAACATCGAGGCCATCCGCACCTGGGCCGCGCTCGGCGCGAGCTTCGTCTGGCTTTCGCCCGAGCTCACGCTTCACCAGATGAAGCTGCTAGCCGATGAGTCGCCGCTTCCTCTCGGGATCATCGTCATCGGTCGCCAAGAGCTCATGGTGAGCGACCACTGTTTCCTCATGGCCGAAGGTTCCTGTGACGAGCGTTGCGGTACTTGTGAGCGTCGTCAGGGCGCATCGCGCTTTCTGGAAGATCGTAAGGGCTACCGCTTCCCGGTTACGACGGACGCATGCGGGCGAGGGCACATTTACAATGCCGTGCCGCTTGATGTCGCGCACGCAATCGGCGACTTGCTGCGTGCTGGCGTGCGTGGTTTCGCCGTCGATGCGACGCTCATGGGCGAAGGCGAAGCGGAGCATGCGCACAATCGCGTGCGCAGCGGAATAAACGGGACGAAGATCAAGAAGAGCGCCGATACGACCACGGGGCATCTCTTCAGACCGGTCGAGTAGCTCACGTCCCGCAACTGGCATAGCTGCTTCTGCTAAGATAGCGAATTTACATAGCAGTAAGGTCTGGTGAAAGGCAAAGACGTGCTTTCAAGCGAAGAACAACTCCATATCATCCAGTCAGGCGTCGCGGGCATTACGCCGCTTGAGGCCATGAAGAAAAAGCTCGATCGTGGCACGCCGCTCAACATCAAGCTCGGCGTTGACCCGACGAGTCCGGATTTGCACATCGGCCATGCCGTGCCCCTGCGCAAACTGCGCCAGTTCCAGGACCTTGGCCATGAGGTCACGCTCATCATTGGTGACGGTACGGCCATGATTGGCGACCCGTCCGGTCGCAACTCGACGCGCCCGCAGCTTTCTGCCGAGCAGATCGATGCGAATGCCCAGACCTACATGGAGCAGGCAATGAAGGTGCTTGACTCCGAGAAGACCAAGGTCGTGCATAACCGTGACTGGATTTTTGACCTTGACCTTGCCGACTTGCTGTGTCTGCTTTCCAACTTTACGGTTGCTCGCATTCTCGAGCGGGACGACTTCTCCAACCGCTATCGCAGCCAGCAGCCCATCGCCATGCACGAGTTCATCTACCCCATCATGCAAGCGTACGACTCCGTCGTCATCAATGCCGATGTCGAGCTTGGCGGCAACGATCAGCTCTTCAACTTGCTTGCCGGACGCGAGCTCATGGAGAAAAAAGGCATGGAGCCGCAGGTCTGCCTGACGCTTCCGCTGCTCGAGGGTCTCGATGGCGTACGCAAGATGTCGAAGTCCTACGGCAACTACGTGGGTCTCACCGACGAGCCGGCCGACATGTTCGGCAAGATCATGAGCATCCCCGACGAGCTCATGTCTCGGTACTATCGTCTGGCGACGGCACTTCCCGTGGACGAGATTGACAATATCGAAGCAGGCCTGGCAGCAGGGGGGCTCGATCCCAACAAATCGAAGCGTCGTCTTGCGCGCGAGATTATCGGGATTTATCACGGTGCTGACGCTGCGGCTGCGGCTGAGGAGCAGTTTGACCTTGTCTTTAAAGCGCATGCGACTCCTGATGACATCGAGGTCTTTGACATCGAACTTGAGGAGGATGCTGAGAAGGGCGGAGTCTATTTGCCCAAGCTGCTTGCAGACCTCAAGCTCGTGGCCTCAGGCGGTGAAGGTCGTCGCATGATCGATCAGGGTGCCGTGAAGATTGACGGCGAAGCCGTCGAGAAGGGCACGTATCATCTGCCCGCCGCGCGGCTCGATCATGCGACACTGCAAGTTGGCAAGCGCAAGTGGGCCAAGCTCGCGTAGGGGATGAGCCATGGGGCCAGGCCCCTCGGCACATGACGGACGTTAGCGGAACAATGCCGCTATTCGATGGCTAAAGTGCGGTATACTTCCTCTTCGCGTCGGGGAGTGGCGCAGCCTGGTAGCGCGCCTGCTTTGGGAGCAGGATGTCGCAGGTTCGAATCCTGTCTCCCCGACCAATAAAACCACAAGGCCAGGGGCTTAGTCCCCTGGCCTTCTTGATACGCGCGCACCTTGCGTGTGGAATCGTTACAATGCGGTAGCACGTGTATCCTGGTAGAAGTCGAATAAAGACGAGTTTTCAGGAGCAGAGATGAAGGTATTGCTGATTAACGGTTCACCTCGACAGAACGGTAACACGGCGCAGGCTCTCGACGAGATGATCGACGTCTTCAAGGCCGAAGATATCGAGACCGAGCTCGTGCGCGTGGGTTTCCTTGACGTGCGTGGGTGCATTGCATGCGGATCCTGTGTCAACACGGGTGCGTGTGTCTTTGATGACATCGTCAACGAGATAGCCCCGGCTTTCGAGGAAGCCGATGGCCTGGTGGTTGGGTCACCGGTCTATTACGCCTCTGCCACTGCAACGCTGATCGCCCTCCTTGACAGACTGTTTTACAGCACTCATTTCCCGAAGACCATGAAGGTTGGCGCGGCCATTGCGACAGCGCGGCGCGGCGGTATCACTGCGACCTACGACGAGCTCAACAAGTACTTTGGGATATGCGGTATGCCCATTGCCACAGGCCAGTATTGGAACGGCGTGCATGGGAGACTTCCCGGCGAAGCAGGGGAGGATGCCGAGGGACTGCAGCAGATGAGGACGCTTGCAAGGAACATGACGTTTCTCATGAAGGCAATCGCACTAGGCAAGGAAAAATTCGGTCTGCCTGAGAAGGAGTCTCAGATCATGACGAACTTTGTACGATAGGGGGTAGAGGCTATCTAATCTTTGCCCGTGCGCCAAATGCGAGGCGCAGATTCCCGTAAGGTTACTTAACTCACAAAACTTTTCTCTGGTTTATCCTGTGCTGCCTATCTATTGGGGTATAATCCGTCTGCATTGCGGCGGTAGTTCAATTGGTAGAGCCCCAGCCTTCCAAGCTGGTTGTTGCGGGTTCAAGTCCCGTCCGCCGCTCCAGACATCTGCCAACGGGTGCCACATGGTGCCCGTTGCTTTTTTGGAAAGAGGCACGGCATGAAGCGCGTCGTAAGCATTCAAGACATTTCCTGTGTCGGAAAGTGTTCCCTCACCGTTGCGTTGCCCATCATCTCTGCCATGGGGGTCGAGTGCGGCATCCTTCCCACTGCCGTCCTCTCCGTTCACACCGCTTTCAAGAGCTTTACCTTCGATGATCTGACCGATCAGATCGAGCCCATCTCTCAGAGCTGGCTCGAAAATGAGATCGACTTCGATGCTATCTACACTGGCTATCTTGGCTCGTTCGAGCAACTTGAGCTTGTGAGTCGTTTCTTCGACGAGCCCCGCAAAGACGGTACGCTCATATTTGTCGATCCCGCCATGGCGGACAATGGTGCGCTGTATAAGGGCTTCACTCCCGAATTTGCTCGTGCGATGGGCGCCGTTGTCTGCTCTAAGGCCGATATCATCGACCCGAATATCACCGAGGCTGCCTTCATGCTTGGTGCGGAATACAAGGAAGACGGCTCCTACGATGAAGATTACGTCCGTGAGCTTCTTCAGGGCCTCGTCGCACTTGGCCCCAAGAAGGCTGTGCTCACGGGCGTGAGCCTTGAGCCAGGCAGCTGCGGCGTCTATGGTCTTGACGGGAAGACGGGTCAGTATTTCTCGTATTTCAACGAGCTCGTCGATGCTCGCTTCCATGGCACGGGCGACGTTTTCTCCTCTACGACGGTTGGCGCGCTTCTCAATGGCCTCGAGCTTGACGAAGCTCTTGCCGTGGCGGCTGACTACACGGTTGCTTGCATCAAGGCCACCATCAGCCAACCCGACCACAACTGGTATGGTGTCGATTTCGAGACTGAGATCCCCTATCTACTCAAGCTCATCGGCAAGTAGGTTACTTCTCCCTTCACCTCTTGTCATGCATAGAGCCGAAGGCTTTGCGACGCAGCATTGCTAACAGGCCGAATGCTGCAGTTCCAATCAATCCACATGCTGCGAGCATCCATATGGTCGCGTCGCCTGTCTTCAGCGAGGGGCCAAATGGACCAGGCGCCGACTCGTTTGGCGGCGATGCCTCTTCGGGCGGAGTATCGGGTTTAGAAGGCTTTGCGCGTACGGTCTGATTCTCGTCATGGAGGTCAGCGTGCTCGGCCATGAGCGCATCATTGGCAAAGAGCTTTTCGAAGACGACGAGCTTCGTGTCATCGCCTAGGAGTGTGGCATCTATCTCGAAAGGAACGTTGATGTTTCCATGGGAGCTGTCTGGTGTAAATGCGACATGTGCGGCTATGGGCCTTCCGAAGGCATCGAGCGCGGGCTTCCCCTCTAGAGTGCCATCGTCAATCATGAGTACGCCATCGATTTCGTACTTTTCGTTCGGAATGAGACCAGCATAGGATACGTTGTCGATAATGGTTACCACGCAATCCTCGCTGATTTCCTTGTCTCCGTCGCTCGCGTCGGCTGCGTATGTTTTGATAGAGGGTGGCGTAATGCGCACCGTCTGAGCGGTGTTCTCGTAGTCTGCGTGAGTCGCGAGAAGCCTCCCATTGCGATAGAGCTCCTCGAAGATGACGATCTCCCGCTCTGTGTCGGTGCTTGAGGCATCGAAGGAGAAGCTGACATCGACGGTTCCAGCCGCTTCTTCGGGAACGAAACTGCATGTTGCCTGCACAGGGTTACCCTGTGCGGTGAGGAGCGGCGCTTCTGCCTCCTTGTCCATGAGTGTCCCCACGAATTCGTAGGTGACTCCAGGCTGCAGGCCCTCGTACGACACCGCATCGAATACCCGTGTCTGCTCATGGGCGGCGATGAGTTTGCCGCCATCGAGCGGGTCGCTCGCATAGGTGTTGATGATGGCCGGTACGAGACGCACTGTTTGCCCTTCTCGTGGATAGTGATCTCTTCGCCATTACGGAAGAGCTTCTCGAAGATGACAAGCTCGCTTCCAGTTTCAAGCATGCTCGTATCGAGAGAAAACGACAACGAGACGGTTCCATCAGCATGATCCGTGACAAAATCTGCCTGCGATGTTATTGGCCTGCCGTCTTCATCGATGAGGGGCTTTCCGTTTGCCTTGCTCATGACTGTTCCGAAAAGCGTGTAGTTGCAGTGGGGTGCCAGACCTTCATAGCTCACAGTATCGACGATGGTCGTATCGACATCGCGTACAACGGTCTTGGACCCGTCTTTCGATGTCGCCATTGTCGTAATGCGCGGCTTGGCGACCGTGACCGTCTGCTGGGCATTTGCAAGGTCTTCGTGTGCGGCGACTTTGACGCCGTTGCGGTAAAGTTCTTCGAAGACGACGAGTTCCGTCCCATCGTCCACGACAGTTGCATCGAGCGTGAAGAAAAGCTCCACGAGACCCGATGGGGCGTCAGGTGTGAATTCGAGACTGCTCTTCACGGGATTGCCCTCACGGTCGGTCAGTATTTCACCTGTTGCCTTATTCATGACGCAGCCGCGAAGCTCATAGCTTTGCCCTGCCTTGAGATTACGATATGCGACTGCGTCAACGAGGGAGACATCTCTGTCGCGCATTAGCTGCTTCGACGTGCCATCCGAGCTTGCGGCTGTCTGGATGTACGGCGGTTCTACGACTATCGTCTGCTCGGCGCTTCTCAGGTCAACATGCCTTGCGAGATGTCGTCCATCGCGGTAGAGCTCCTCGAAGACGACGAATGCCGTTGATACTTGGATGTTCGTGGCATCGAAGTCGATGACCACGTCTGTGCTCCCCTCGCGCTCTTGGGGCGTGAAGACGTGCGTCGCGGTGACAGGTAGCCCGAACGGATCGAGTGCAGGACGTCCGCTCTCCTTGTCGACGAGCGTTGCCTCGAGCGAGTATTCGTACCCTGGCGTCAGCCCGCTGTAGGAAACCGTGTCGATGATGCTCGTAGCAATATCGCTTGCGACACTCGAGTCGCCATCTTGTGGATCATGCGCGTGCGTTTGGAGGGATGGCGGAAAGACGCTTACCGTCTGGCTGACGGAATCGAGGTCCTCGTGCGTTGCGACGATGGTACCGTCGCTTACCAGTTTCTCGAAGACGACGAGCTTCGTGCCCGGTTCCAGTTCGGACGCATCAAGGGCGTATGCAATGTCGATTGATCCGGATGAGGCTTCGGGAACAAACACGACTGTCGAGGTAACCGTGCTACCAGACGACTCGAAGGGCAGGCCACTTGCGCTATCCACGATCGTGCCGGTGAGCTCGTAGCTCGCGCCTGGTACGAGACCCGTGTATGAGACGTGGTCAACGATGGTCGCATCGATATCGCCCACGATGAGCGAGTCGCCATCCATTCCGTCGACTGCGCGTGTCTCGATTGCTGGCTGAACGACAGTTACGGTTTGGGAGCTGTCGTTGATATCCTCATGCGTTGCGAGAAGACGACCGTTCTCGAGGAGGCGTTCGCAGACGACGAGCTGCCTGCCGTTTTGCAGACCCATTGTGTTGAGCACGAATCTAACCTCAACGTTTCCCGTGCATGCTGATGCGGTGAACGTGTGCGAGGAGGCGATCGCGTTGCCATGGGGGTCGCGAAGCGCCTCGCCGGTCGTTGCGTCGGCAAGGTAGCCCTCGAGCGTGTAGGTCCGTCCGGCAACGAGGCCACTATACGATACGGAATCAAGGATAACGGCATTCTCGTCCCAACTTACGAGTTTGTCGCCGTCACGTGCATCAAACGCGCTCGTTGCCAGCGTGGGGGTGGTGTTACCAACAGTTCCCAGGTCTATTTTGGTGGATTGCGCAGCGTGGGCAAATGCCTCGAACTGAACGAGCGCCTTGCCCTCGTTTGCCCGTACGGGCAGCTCTTCGAAGACATAATGGCAGGTCGTGCTATCGGGAAAGGCTCCGACTGAGTCATTTGCCGCAGTCATGCTTCCGCCCGCCGTCATTCCAAACCATGTACCAGCTTCGGAATCGAGCAGCGCTTCGTTTACAACGTAACTTCCATCTGCCCTCATCTCCACGGCCGCATCATTGGCGTTGGTACGCGTCGTATGGCGTCGATGTGCGGCGCTCGAGTCGAATCTTCCGTTCGCGTCGGTGACGACGACATGTCGCTCGATGGTCGATCCATCCGTGGCAATGCGTGACACGAGGAACGGAATGCCATCCATGGGCCTTTGCGTGTCCAGGTCGCGTTTGGTAAAGCAAAGGTCCTGGCGTATGGGGCTCTCGTTGACGATGACGCCGCCATTGCCAAGCGGACCGCTCGACACGTCGTGCGCGCCCGTGCCATGAGCGGTGATGGTGATGACGATGGGCCCGTTGTCTACGGGGACTTCGTAGGAGGCGGGGGCTTTCAGCTCGCGAATCGCGTAGGTGCCAATTGGGAACAGCGGCTCGTTTGTGATCGGATCGCGATACAGTGCGTCTCCGCTGACAAAGGCATGCGAAAGGTCGCCGCGTAGATCGACCTTACCCATATTATCGGTCCTAAAGGTCCATCTGCGGGCTGCATTGCCCCCTGTCTCCCCCATGAGGTTCGGGAAGTAGCGCACTTCGAAAAGCGCGTCGGCAAGTATGCCGTCTCCCGAGGACGTTGAACTCTGCGTGAGCAAGTCGTGCTTCTGGATGATGACGTCGACGTCTTCGGTTTGAGGTTCGTCCGTGACATCGTTTTGGTCGACATCGCCCGCGCCGTTTGACGTATCGTGAAGCCAGCTCACTTCTCCGGGATTAACCCAGCAGCTGTAAATGGTCGGGTCGTAGGCGTAGCCCGTACCCTCGACGGAGGATTCAATCTCGCGTATGAAGTAGGTGCTTGAATAGAGTCCACCGACCTCTGCATAACCAGATTCGTCGAGCACGAGAGTCTTGCCCGTATCGCCCTCGGGGCCACAGGTGTTAGTGACGTAGACGCCGTATGTAATGCCCTCCATGGAGTACAGGGGATTGTCGTTTGTTATATCGGGATTCATCGACCGTTTGTTCATTTTGATCATGCCGACGGTTTTGTAGCGTGAGCTTGCGGCTATGGTCTGCTTGCTTCCCCCATCGATCATGTAGGCTTCGAAGTCAGCGGGCACTTCGCCTGTACGCGCCATGACGAGGCGTCCGAGGGCGTTGGGGTTGATGAGGCTGCCATTGTTTAGGTCAAATCCCGTGATGTTCCAGGTGAGCCAGTTGCGGAAGTTCTCGCCAGCGCCATAGGTGGCTTCGTGGGCGCTTGAGCTGTACGTGTCGGCCAGAAGAATGTGCGAGGCAAGGTAGTAATCCTCGGCGCCCATGGGGTCGCCGTTCCAGTTTGTCGCTGGCCACATGCTCGCATCGAAACCCGGCCCACCGAAGGCGAACCATAGGTCGGCTATGAGTTCGTAATCCCTTCCACTCACGCAATGGATGCTGCTCTTCTCGTAGCTTCCCTCGCTGGGCGAGTTCTTTGCGGGCTCGATGCAATATGCCAACGTCTCGCCCTCGCCGTCGTTCGCGTGAAAGATATGCGCGTTCCATGCACCGTCTGAGTAATGGATATTGCCCTCTTTCCATAAGTTGACGGTTTGTCCCGATGCCAGGGCTGGTCGCGTGGCGGCTACGCCAATGTAGGGTAAGGTCATTGTGCATATGAGCAGCACGCTCAGCATGATGACATGCATCTTGTGCAGCGCGCGTGCTGTACCTGGCGCTGCGTGTCGAAAGCTCTGTGGCATGGCCTCTCCTTCGTTTTCCACCCGATGGTCCAGGTGGTCGCTTCGATTGGAGTCGCCATGCTATGCCTTTGTTTACCGAGCGAACCACCCCGACAATCTGAACGAATCCAGAGCAAAGCACGGGCAAATTCGGACAGAAAAGCGAGCGTTTTCGGACTTTCCCCGTTCAGGGCCAAGCATGCGCGCATCTCGCTTCTCACCACCGACAGTGTCTGCCTCTAGCTGCTCCGTGCTTTGTCGGAGAGCTGCGCTATACTTTGCTCAGCACAATGATGGTCGGGCGTCACACAAGGAGAATCCATGAGCGAAGTGCCTGTCATAACGATGACCGGGTGGTCAAATTCCGGAAAGACGACGTTCACCACGCGCGTCGTGGAATCCGCGTTGGCGTCATCAAGCACCATGGTCACAAGACAGGTGGCGTCGATGTCGAGGGCAAGGACTCCTGGAAGTACACGCAGGCCGGTGCCAACCCCGTCATTCTCAGCGCTTCAGATCAGTACGCGATCTTCGTGAGCACGCCGCAAGGTGAGCTATCGCGTGAAGAGCTCGTCGCCAAGATCGCCGATGACGTTGACTTGGTGATTGTCGAGGGGTTCCGCGCCGAGGCCGATGGTGCCGTCGAGGTCTATCGCAACGCCGCGGGACATCCAGACCCCAAGCTTGCCTCTGAGGAGCGCATTGCGCTCGTTACCGATAACGTCGCCCTTGCCGATCAGGTGCGTGCCGAGGGAAAGCCCGTCTTCGGCCTTGACGAATTCGAAGCGGTCGCGCGCTATTTCCTCGAGCTCGCCGGTATCGATACGAGCACTCTGTAGTATTCTGCAATGAACTTCTTCGAGGGAGCCACATGAAGGACAATTACGGGCGCAAGATTGACTATCTGCGCATCTCTTTGACAGATCGCTGCAATCTGCGCTGCATATACTGCATGCCCGAGGAGGGCGTGCCGTTCAGATCGCACGAGTCCATCCTACGCATCGAGGAGATTGCCGACTTCACGCGCCGCGCGGCGCAGGCGGGCATTCGCAGGGTGCGTCTCACGGGCGGCGAGCCACTCGTCCGCAAAGGCGTGGTTGACCTCGTACGCGAGATTGCCGCTACGCCGGGAATCGAGGATATCTCGCTCACGACCAATGGCATATTGCTTCCCAAGATGGTGGCCGATTTGAAGGACGCCGGTCTCACACGCGTCAACATCTCGCTCGACACGCTCGATCCCGCACAGTTCACCTATGTGACGCGCCTCGGAAAGATCGAGGACGTGTTTGCGGGCATCGACGCGGCTCTCGAGAACGGTTTTGATCCCGTGAAGATCAACGCCGTCGCCGTTCGCAGCCTCGATCAGGACTTCTTCGGCTTTGCCAAGCTCTCGCTCGACAGGCCCTTGCACGTGCGCTTCATCGAGTACATGCCGGTGGGGGAGAGTTCGGGCGGCACGGGTGCTGGCTGGACCGAAGAGGACATTGTTCCTGCGAGCGAGATTATCGAGCGCATCAACGAAGGCGCCATCGCAACTGGCATTGGCCCGCTTGAGCCCGTTACTGACGACGATCTTCCCTCGGGCGCCGGTCCCGCTATCTACTACAGACTCCCAGGTGCGAAGGGGACGGTTGGCTTCATCAGCGCGATGTCGAACCATTTCTGCAGCTCGTGCAATCGCCTGCGTCTTACGGCAGACGGCAAGATCAGGCCCTGCCTGTTCAGCGATCGAGAGATTGATGTCATGGAGGCAATACGCTCCGATGACCCTACGGCTGTCGATCGTGCGATTGAAGAGGCGATTGGCATCAAGCCCGACGAGCATCATGAGGAACGTGGCACCGAGCGACGCATGAGCCAAATAGGAGGATAGAACATGACGCAGGACAGACCAGGGGGCCTCGCGGCCGGCAATTCCGAGAACGACCTCGCGCGCAACGGGCAGCTCAGCCATGTTGACGAGAAAGGTGTCGTGCGCATGGTCGATGTCTCGCAGAAAGCCGATACCGAGCGTCAGGCCATCGCCGAAGGCTGGATCTTCATGCATCCGGATACATTGGCGATGATTACGGACGGCACGGCGGCGAAGGGTGATGTTCTCGCCTGCGCACGTGTGGCGGGTATCATGGGCTGCAAGCAAACAAGCTCGCTTATTCCCATGTGCCATCCACTCAACATCACCAAGTCCAAGTGCGAGCTTGAGCCTGTCTTGGCAGGCGAGCGCGAGGATGGACGAGTGGGCATTCACGCGACCATGACCACGGGCGTGACCGGAAAGACCGGTATCGAGATGGAAGCCCTCACCGGCGTCAGCATCGCGCTCCTTACGATATACGATATGTGCAAGGCGGTCGATCGCGGCATGGAGATTTGCGATGTGCATCTCGTTCGCAAAGAGGGCGGTCGCACGGGGCTGTGGACGCGAGACTAGAGACGGGACAAGACATGAACATCAAATTCGGAATCGTCACCTGCTCATCCACGCGCAGCATCGAGGAGGATACGGCGGGCGCGCGTCTCGAGGAGCTCATTGCCGAGCAAGGATGGACGACGCTTTCGCGCGTTGTCGTGAAAGATAACGTTGACATGATTGCAGATGCCATCGTTGCCTGCTGCGACGCCGGCGCTGATATCGTCTTGACGTGTGGCGGTAGTGGCCTTTCGCTTGCGGATGTCACGCCCGAGGCCACGCGCAGGGTATGTGATCGCGAGGTTCCCGGTATTGCCGAGGCGATGCGGGCCTACTCCATGACCAAGACGCATCGCGCCATGCTTAGCCGCGCGATTGCCGCGCAACGTGGACGCGTGCTCGTTGTCAACCTGCCCGGCTCCAAAAAGGCCGCTGAGGAGAACTGGGAAGGGGTCTTCGACCAGTTCGATCATGCAGTCTCGATGATGGCGGGCGAGGGCCATGCGTAAGCGAAAGCAGGATTCCGAGTACCATACCGGCAGGCTCAATATCTCATGTCCACCCTCGACGAAGGATGCCATTGCCACCGATGCGACGGTGCATGGGCAATCCATCAGCCAGTTCATTCTCGAGCTCTATAAAACAAGCAAGCAGGCGGGATCATCTGCACATCTTGCTCGCATGGGGCTTGATCTGGTGGGCATCAAGAAGCGCCTGCTTGACATCGATGCACGTCTGCGCCGCTCCCTCAGGCGAAGTCAGGGTATGGTGGACGCTACCGTGCATGACGACCTCGTGCGTCTCAAGCAACTTGAGGACGAGATCGATGCGACGTTGCGCGAAACTCTTGATGCGGTGAAGATTCTCAAGAAGCACGAGGAAAACTTCGACGCCTAAGCTGTCGGTTACTCTGCGTGATTTACGATAGAATGTGGAGCCACAGCGCGCCATTAGCTCAGCAGGATAGAGCATCGGACTTCTAATCCGGCGGTCGGGGGTTCGAATCCCTCATGGCGCGCCAGATTTCCCCACAACTACCTTTTCCGGCCTCGAGCCGTCCTTCCGCAGGTCATGGAAATTACCTGAAATGCAATATGTTCGTGACCTTGACGTTCAGAAGTGCTATAGTACCCCCACGATGCAAGATCCCATTTCGAGGAGGATGGAAATGCCTTTACCCAAGATGACTGATGAGCAGCGCGCCGCTGCACTTGAGAAGGCCAAGGAAGCTCGCGCCAAGCGCGCAAAGCTCAAGGAAGATATCAAGTCCGGCAAGCTCACGCTCACCAAGGTCCTCAACAGCGATGATGAGATCACCAAGAAGACCAAGGTCATTCAGATTCTCGTTTCCCTGCCCAGCGTTGGCAAGGTGACCGCTCAGAAGGCCATGGAGGAGATTGGTATCGCCGAGAACCGTCGCGTTGGCGGCCTGGGTTCTGCTCAGAAGGAGAAGCTCATCGAGCGCTTCGGCAAGTAGTTTTTGCCGCTACAAGCAAGGATGTGACGGCCCGTCAGCCTCAAGCTGGCGGGCCTTCTTCTGTCCGTGTTCGAGCGGGTGCCGCTTGCGGCATCACAGCATCTACAGATTAGCTCCAGGAGCAAGATGCTAAACTCATGCAAGCGCATTGAAGGGGAGATATGGATTCACGTGAGTTGATCGTCGTCAACGGACAACGCCCCGTTTCGGGGACGGTAGAGGTACGTGGCGCTAAGAACTCGGTTCTCAAACTCATGGCGGCGAGTGTGATGGCGTCCGGCGAGACGTGTATCGGTAACGTGCCGTTTATCTCGGACGTCGACGTTATGAGTGACGTTCTGTCGACCATCGGTGCCCGCGTCAGACGCGGGGACGATAGCCATACTCTTTTTATCGATACGCGTGATCTCAACTCGTACAGAACGCCTTACGAACTCGTCGCCAAGATGCGTGCCTCCATTTCAATCCTCGGTCCCCTCATCACCCGGTTCGGCTGTGCCGTTGTGGCGATGCCAGGCGGATGCCAGATTGGCTCACGCAAACTCGACATGCACATAGCAAGCCTCGAGGCGCTCGGTGTGCAGTTCGATGTCGATCACGGATATCTTCACGCGAGCACGCCCAATGGCTTAATTGGCGCCGAGGTCATCCTGGACTTTCAGAGTGTGGGCGCGACGGAGAATCTCATGATGGCTTCCGTTTGCGCGCGCGGCACGACGATCATTCACAATGCCGCCTGTGAGCCCGAGATCGTGGACCTTGCCAACTTCCTCATCTCGATGGGGGCGGATATCGAGAACGCGGGTACTCCGGACATCATGGTACATGGCGTTTCCGAGCTTCATCCCACTTCGCACATGACGGTGGGGGATCGTATCGAAGCGGGAACTTTCCTCGTGGCGGGTGCCGCGACCGGTGGCCCCATCACCGTAAGAGGCGCTGACCCCGATCATCTGGGACTCGCGCTCAAGAAGCTGCATCAAATGGGCGTGGATCTGTTCATCACCGATGACGAGATTACGGCCGAGCGCTCGGATGAGTTGCGACCAGCCGATATCCAGACCCTGCCGTTTCCTGGATTTCCCACCGACTTGCAGGCCCAATTCATGGTGCTCTGCGCGCTGGCGAACGGAGATTCCATCATTACCGAGAACCTTTTCGAGAATCGCTTCATGTTCGCTGCCGAGCTTGCTCGCATGGGCGCCGATATACGCATCGACGGGCATCATGCCCTCGTGAAGGGCGTGGGTCACCTTTCCGGCGCTCCGGTCAATTCGACCGATTTACGCGCGGGCGCCGCGCTCGTGATTGCGGGGCTCGTTGCCGATGGCGCAACCTTCGTCGATAGCATTCACCATATTGATCGCGGCTATGAGGATTACGTTGGCAAGCTACGAGCGCTCGGTGCCGATATCGAGCGTGTTCCGGCACAAGATTTGAGCTTCTAGCGATTCGTCGGAGTGTGTTGTGCCATATCATCACAAAAGAGGTGGACTCAATATAAACGGTGCTGGCGGACGGCGTCACAGATCTTCCGGTAACACGCCCTTCGCAAGTTCGCGCCTCTCGTCCAAGTCACAGTCCAGGGCAGCCCGCGCATCGGAGCGCGCTGCTCTTTCGCGTGCCGCAAAGGGCCGCGGTACGTATATTCACCCGACGGGTTTTGGCAAGCGCGATCCATCCCAGACGCGCAAGATGCTCCTTACCGCTTTGTTCGTCGGCGTCATTGCCCTGGTGCTCGCGACGACGGTAGGCGTGCTCGTCTATCAGCAAGCGGCCCGTAACGCACTTAAGCCTGTTTTTGATACACAGGATTTCTCTCAGCAGCTTACGCCTGTTGAGTCCAAGACAGATTTGTTCTGGAATGTGCTCGTGCATACGAACGCCTCGTCTGCCGAGGGAGATAGCGGCGCCATTGTCGATCTCGCCCTCGTCTGCATCGATCCCGATAACGTTACGCTCTCGTTTCTCTGGATTCCCGTCAACACGCGCGTCTATATCGATGGCGCGGGGTACAGCAAAATAGAGGACGCTTTTGCCGATGCGCATGAGGAGGGAATCATTGCAGCGGTCAAAAAGCTCGCAAATGTTGATATCGCACACTATATAGAGATAAACGATGCGGGTTTGAGCAGACTTGAGAGCCAGCTCGCCCCTCTGCCTGTCGATGCGGCGACGGCGAGCAAGGAAGCGCTCGTGGGCGCCATGTGCCGCAGGCTCTTCGGATCAAGCTCCGAGCAAATGTCTGCGCGCGTCGATAGCTTCACGGCCTGCGTTGCGACAGATGCTTCGACTGAAGAGGTGACGCAGACCTTCCGCGCCCTGCATGGCATCAACGTTGATACCTCGTGCTACCAGGAGACGATGCCCTCGACATTGGAGGACATAGGCGGCGTGCAATACAGCATTTGTAGCACCGATAGCTGGAACACGATGGTCTCGCGCGTCTCAAGCGGCATGTCGCCCGTTGCGACTCCCTCTGAAGTCGATACCAACAAGGTTACGCGCGAGAACTGCACCGTTGCGGTTTGGAATGGCGTGGGCGTGTCAGGCGTTGCCAACGACTGCACCAACGAGCTCAAGAAACTCGGCTGGAAGGTGATCAGCACGGGCAATGCCAACCAGTTTGTCTATGACGAGACCTTCGTTGTCTTCAAGGATACCGATGACGAGGCGGCGGCGCGCCTGCTTGCGGCCGATTTGGGCCAGGGGCGTGTGGTGCGTAGTTATGCTCGCTATAGTTACGAGGGCAATCTCCTCGTCGTGATTGGCAAGGACTACAAGCCGTACTAAAAGCCACGCTCATGTGACTTCTCGTAAAAACTTTCGAGAAATTGCAAATTAATGCTTGACACTCCCAGATGCGATGCGTAATATACCAACTCGCGCCGCAGCGAAGGGCATCGTGTTCGAGGCGGATAAGAGCAGGTCAGTAGACAGGTTCTTAGCAATGGCGAAGAGTTGCTTCTTCAAAGTTTTTTGAAAAAGTTTCGATTTGCTATTGACGCGAGATGCGAAGGAGCGTAAAGTACTTCCTCGCGCCGCTCGTAAGGTTTTCGCCTTAAAGCGGCAGGGACGGTCTCAGATAGAGCCCGTCTCGGAACCTTGAAAATCGGATACTGTTTAGACGAAAAGTGATACAAGCCAACGAGTTCTTTGAATGATCACATGAAGGAACCCGCCTCGGTCAGATACCGAGGAAATCCTTAAAAGAATTCTAAAGACGACTCCTCTCTTTCTACCGAGGAGTCGCATCCGGAAACAGGCTATCGTGAGAGCGAATAGCCAAACCACCGGAATCAAATACCGTTCTTGATGCAGGCCTCGCGCCTGCTTTTGAATGGAGAGTTTGATCCTGGCTCAGGATGAACGCTGGCGGCGTGCTTAACACATGCAA
>CABURF010000001.1 GCA_902493755.1 uncultured Coriobacteriia bacterium | reverse complement strand
CGACAACCAGCAGCGATACGCGCTTGACAGCGCCAAGACACTCGCCGCACCCCTCGTCCTCACAAAACCGCAGGTCAGCCTTCTACGTTTGCTCTGCGGAGCCCTGCTGGACGACAAGGACTACCCGCTCAAGGAGGAACTGCGCATGGTGCTTGTCAAGCTTGGTGACGAGCTTGAGATTCCCGACATGCTTCCCCAGCTTGTCGATGGGAGCGGCAATACCCCATCGCGCATTCCACAGGGATTTGCCAAGGTCAAGAAGGCTATAACGACGCGCAAGCGCCTCAGCTTCGCATACACGAACACCACAGGAACGCAATCGCAGCGCACGGTCGAGCCCCTGGGCTGCTTTTTCCTGAAGGGTTCCTGCTACGTTGCCGCATACGATCCCAACCTTGACTCTGAACGGCTATTTCGTCTTGATCGCATGGGCAAGTTGCGTGTCAACGGCACCAATCCCAAATCTCCTGATTTCGAGGAACGCCCCTTTGATGCCGCTGATTTCTACGGCCTGCCCTTCCAGTTTGGGGACGATTTGTTTACGGCCCGTATCCGCATCGATGAACCGGTGTTGCAAGCGTTTTCCCAGCTCACAATGGGTATTGGCGCATTCGAGCAAGACGGCGACCACATCATGTGGACAGTAAATTGCCGTAATGCGCACGCCCTGGCCCAGTGGTGCATCGAAAACGGCCCCGGTTTGCACATCGAAGAGCCAGAATCCGCACGTCAAATATACATTGACGGCCTCAGAGCCTACCTAAGCGCCGCCCACAAGGAGGTGCGCCATGAAGGATAAGCAGCTGCTCCTCGCAATCATGGCTCAACTTGAGCGCGAGAAAACCGTGTCGATTCCCCAACTTGCGATCCTTCTTGATGCTGACGATCAGCGCATTTACGATGCGCTCGAAGTCCTCGTCTTTGCCTACGACGCAGCGTCAATACGCCTTGACCTGCACGATTCGTACGCGACCCTCCAAGCCTACGGCACAGATCGCCTCCTGCGCTTGACCGCACCCGAAGCAGGTACGCTTGTCGATGCGCTCACGACGGCGGGGTTTTCGACTGACGACGAGCTTGTGTCTGCGCTCCTGCGCACCAAAACCGTGTTGGAAGGCCCTGAGAGCGCTTCTAAGCCCCGTTTGAGGGTCGTAACGGAGTCTGCCTACCCAGACGTTGCACAAACGCTTGCAGCGGCCTGTGAGGACCTCGAGCATCATGTTCTTGAAATCAGCTATCGCGGCACGGACGACGAAACCCCGCTGATCAGGCACGTTGAGCCCTTGCGAATTTTCTCGGAAGACAGCCATCGTTATCTGCAAGCATATTGCCGCACGTCAGAAGGCTGGCGTTCGTTCAGAATCGACCGCATCACACGTGCCCAGACGCTCGACGAGTGCTTTTTGCCTCGTTCGGATGCCCCTCGCCCCTCCATCGGCCTTGATGCAAGCGCTCGCGCACAACTGCTGTTCAGCGCGGATTGCCCGCTTCCCCCTTGGCACAACCTCAAGGTCACAGGCACAAGCGCTGATGGTTCGCGTACAGCGAGCATTCCCTGGACAGGCAGCTCCTGGCTACCCAAACACATCGTCGCACACATGGGCAGGGTGCTTGCGCTTGAGCCGCAGCCACTTGTTGATGCATGCGAAAAGTACGCAGAAGAGCTGCTTCAAGCGGGAAGTATGCACAGTCTCTCAGATGAATAGGCGCCTATTTGATGGGCACGCCGGCCCCGAAGAGCAGTTCGCGCTCCTCGCCTGGCAGACACGCGCGAGCATCGTCGCGCACGCCGTTTACGCCGATGAAGAACTGCCTCATCATCGCAACCATCATGTAGCGGCCCTTCGGGGTCAGCGTGATCTGCTCATCGTCATCGACATCGATGGCGCCGCTCGCCTTGAAGAACGCATATTCTGCAGGTAAACCTGCTGCAACGCTGCAGCCAAAGTCCCGCTCCCACGCCTTCTTGTCGAGGCGCAGGCCAAAGAGCTGCATCATGAAACGGTAGCGCATGTGATCGCGCTTGCTGAAGGTGGTCATGCGCGAAACAGACAGCCTGCCGGCCTCGATGCGCTCATCGTACTCTCTGATGCTAAACGTGTTCACGAACAGCTTGCTGTCGAGAAAACTCATGCCGCCGCTGCCAAGAGCGGGGTATTCCTCGTAATCGATGATGTACTCGTCAATCATGGAGCTTGTGGCGTCGTTGAAGGTCCAGGCGTCGCCAAAAGTGAAAGCGGGGTTATCGCCCCCGGTCAAAGCCTCGCATATGATGTCGTAGAACGCCTTCTCACGGGCGTAGTCCACCTTGCCCACAGTCGCCGCCAGCGACTTCTCGACAGCCGGCGAGGCCATCAGGGGGTAGAACGTGGCCTGGTTTGTATGCGATTCGAGGATAGCCGCTACGTCATTGATGAGCATTTCCTCGTTCTGAGCCGGAAAATTGAAGATCATATCGACGTTCAGCGATTTGAACACATTTGCATCTGCAACATCGATGATTCTGTTGAGGATATGTTCCTCTCTTCCGTACTTGTCATACCTGTCCATTTGTTTAAGTAAACCATCGTCGAAACTTTGGACACCTACGGACAACCTCTGCACGACCCCATCAAGTTTTTCAATGTATTCGGGAAGCAAATGATTGGGGTTCGTCTCACTCGACACGTCGGTGATCGAGAACATATCGCGCGCCTTGTTGATGGTCGTGACGAGCTCGTCGATGAGAATCGTCGGCGTACCACCACCCACATACAGCGAGTCGAAGTCGTACCCAAGACGAGCGACCATGTCCATCTCGGTGCGCAGGTTCTCGAAGTACTTACGCGCCTTGCTCTCTTCAAACGGGAACCTGTTAAAAGAGCAGTAAGGGCACAGGCGTTCGCAGAAGGGAATGTGCATGTACAGCATGTAGCGCTTGCCCGGCTTGGGTGCCGGCAACGTCTGATGCGGTTCATCGAGTGGTTTTAGGTTCAGGTAATGGCCGTTCATCGTGCGCACGGCCTGCGAAAGCACGCGTTCGGTAAACACAGGTCACCTCGCCTAACGTAGGAAGATAAAGCTGACAATCGAGAAGATAACAAGAAAGACGACGATGAAAAGCCCCACGTAACAGCCTTTGTTACCTTCGGCGGCAGCGTAGGCCATGTTCTCGGTCACCATGCGCCTGGTCTTGTAATATGCCCTCCCCTTCTCGAGCTTGGGAAGTTTCTGCAGCTTGATTTCGCTGCCTTGACCTGCACCTTCGATGACGTGCTCGACCTCTTTGGACGAAAGATCAATGACGGGACGGTCACCCTTGGCCATGTGTTTAGTGAGCATGTCAACAAACGCTTCAAGGGAGGCGGCAACATCGGGTCGATAGCAAATGATCGCAGCCTCAACCTGCGTGATGTCACTGACTTTATCGATAATGACTGCACTCGCAAAAGCCCGGCAGGTCCAACCTTCATCGAGAAGTTTATTCACCCTGTTAAAGACCTTGTCCGGTAGGAAACCCATTGCCACGTCACCGCGGCTTAGCAGGATACGCGGCACTTCCTTGCCCCTCTCGGTAACATGAATCTCCTTGGTCACCGTGAGTTCGGCGGCGATGACGGCGGCGTTTGGATTTACGATGACGCACGAATCACCACTCACCTCGTCAAGGCAACAGTACGTTGCATAGTAGATTTCGGGTTCAGACATGCTTGTCCTCCAGTCGACTGCTGGCAAGTATACCGATTTGACCACGTGTTTTGTCTCTACAACATGATAGGCTTTGAACATGGTTGTTTCACGTGAAATACGACTAAGCGAATTCCTCATTGCGGGTACTGATGACGATGTCTCCAACATGTACCGTCAGCTCCCCGAGCGAGCCCACGAGCTTCAGTTTGGCCTCATCGAGGACGAGGTCGTCGTACTCGATACCGAGACCACGGGACTCAACCCCTCCAGCTGCTCGCTGCTCGAGATTGCCGCCATCCGCATGCGTGGGAGCGAAACCGTCGATACGTTCCAGACCTTCGTAGACCCTGGGCGCGCCATTCCACCCGAAATCACCGAGCTCACGGGCATTACCCAAGCAGACATTGTCGGTGCCCCCACCCCACGCGAAGCTGTCGCGGCGTTTGCGAAGTTTGCAGGTGATTGCAACCTCGTCGCGCATAACGCAAGTTTCGACCAACAGTTCATCATGCGCCAGGCCAGTCCCGGCGACTTACTCGGACAATGGGTTGACACACTCTCGTTGTCGCAAATCGTCTTGCCGCGCCTCAAGTCACATCGTCTCCTCGACCTTGCCGGCGCATTCGGCCTGTCAACACCCACCCACCGTGCGATGGATGACACCGTTGCCCTCGGCGCCCTATGGCGCATGCTCCTCGCGGGCATCCAGGCGATGACCCCTGGTCTTGCAGCCCGTATCGCCGATCTTTCCCCGCAGACCGACTGGCCGTTGCGTCCCTACTTCGCGCAGGCCGCGCTCGAGCATCCTGGCGTCGACTTCTCGCTACGCCGCAATCGCACCGAACGCACGCAGGGCGCCGCCCTGCCCCCACGCCCCGACGCTGACGACATCCCGCTCACGTTTTGCAATGAAAGCCGTATCGACGAGGCCTTCTCCCCCACCGGCATCTTGGGTTCAATGTACCCCGAGTACGAGGAGCGCCAGGAACAGCTCGACATGGCGCATGAAGTTGCCGCGTGCCTGCGCGAGGGTGACATTCGCGTCATCGAAGCGGGTACGGGCGTCGGAAAGTCGATGGCCTACCTGGTACCTGTCGCTTTTGGCGCCCACGAGAACAAGGTCACCATGGGCGTTGCAACGAAAACCAATGCCCTCATGGATCAGCTCGTCTACCACGAACTACCCCGTCTTAACAGCGTGCTTGGCGGAAATCTCTCCTATGTTGCGCTCAAAGGCTATGACCACTACCTGTGCCTGCGCAAGCTCGAGCACATGGCACGCGCAGACCAGGGTGACAACTGCGATGTCATCAGCATGATCGCAACGCTCCTCAACTTCACAGCACAAACGAGTCACGGCGATCTCGACGCACTAAATATTAGTTGGGTGCGCCTACCACGCAATGATATCCAGGCAAACGCCAACGACTGCCTCAAGAAGCGCTGCCCATACTTCCCGCGGCGTTGTTTCCTGCACGGAGCGCGTCGGGCTGCCACTAGCGCCGACATCGTCATCACCAACCACGCGCTACTGTTCCGCGACATGCAGACCGACAATGGTATCTTGCCCCCTATTAGGCATTGGATTATCGATGAGGCGCACGGCGTCGAGGGTGAGGCACGTCGCCAACTCTCGAACTCGATCACCTCACGCGAGCTCGACACCATGCTCGGCCACCTCTCCAACCCAAAGAGCGGCATCGTGGCGCGCGTACGCAAGCGTGCCGACAGGCTCGAGGGTGGCGACATGCTCTATGGCGTAACGGCCGATATCGAAAACCGTATCGGCCAAATTCAACTGGTTGCTGCAGAGTTCTTCACGGCGCTTGCCGAGCTTCCCTCCCCCAGCGCGCGCGATAGAGGCAGTTACAACATTGTCACCGTTTGGATTAGCAGCGAAGTGCGGCAAGGGCGCGCCTGGCGCGAGCTCTGTGCACCCGGTACCAAACTTGCCGATTTGCTCTGGGGCCTCAACGGACGCCTTGCCGACCTCATCTCCATGCTCGAGCAATTTGAGGGTGAGTTCGTCAACCAACTCGCCGAGCTCTCGAGCATCACTGCCAACATCAAGGGAGCCGTCGATGCCCTTCGCCTCATCCTCGATGGCACGGACGAACGCTACGTCACGTCGCTGCAGATCGACCGCAATCCGCGCTATCCCATGCAGGCCCTCGAGGCCATGCGCCTCGACATCGGCGAATCCCTAGCCGCGGACCTTTACCCGCAAACATGCAGTCTCGTCTTTACCTCGGCCACCCTCGCCACCGCCGAACGCGAGCCCTTTGCGCACTTCCTACGCGCAACGGGGCTCGATCGCGTGACGGACAAGCCCGTCTACACGAGCATCTTCGCATCGGGGTACGACTACGACCACAACATGTCCGTGCTGTTGCCAAGCGACATGCCCGAGCCCAACGCGCCGGATTATCATGAGGCCTTTGCGCATCTGCTCTATGAGGTCCACGTTGCGATGGGCGGCTCGGTGCTCACCCTCTTCACAAACCGCCGCGAGATGGAGAACTTCTATCGTGAACTTAAGCCACGTCTCGCCAATGAGGGCATCGACCTCATCGCGCAGACGCGTGGCACGAGCACGAAGTCACTACGCGACAGGTTCCTGTCAGACAGGAACCTGTCTATGTTCGCGCTCAAGTCCTTCTGGGAGGGCTTCGACGCTCCGGGTGATACCCTACGTTGCGTTGTCATTGCACGCCTCCCCTTCAGCCGTCCTGATGACCCCATCGCTCGCGAGCGCGAGGCGCGTAATGGTCGCGCGGCCTGGGGACGCTACTCGCTGCCCGAAGCCGTAATGGATCTCAAGCAGGCCGCTGGGCGTCTCATCCGCAACTCGACCGACAGCGGCTGGCTCGTGCTCGCAGACGCGCGTCTACAAACCAAGAACTACGCTAAGTCCTTCCTGCGTGCCATGCCAACGCAGGATATTCGAACCCTTACTATTAGTGAGATTGCGCGTCTCATGGAGACGCAGGAACCAGGCGGTGTCTAAAACCGCCGGTAGAAGCTAATCCTTGCCACCACCGTGCGTGACGAAGTCCTCAGGACTAATATGCTCGATAAACTTATCGAACTCCTCGAGCTCTATTTGCTCGTCCTGACCAGGCGTAAGCGCACGCGGACAAGCCGCAGAGCGCATGACGTCTTCCTCGACGAACAACGGCGCATTTGCGCGAACCGCCAGGGCAATTGCATCGCTCGGGCGCGCATCGACGCGCGTAAACATCCCGTTTGCGCAGCGCAAATATATAGTGGCGTAGAAGGTCGTCCCCTCGACGCGGTCGATGACAACGCGACTGATGTTGCCACCCAGCGAGCCGACCAGATCGATGGTGAGGGCGTGCGTGATGGGCCTCTCCGTTGCGTTGCCCTCAAGGGCTGCGGCGATGGCCGTCGCCTCCATGGTGCCAATCCAGATGGGAAGCACAAGGTCCTCGGGGATGTCTTCGCGATGCTCAGCAACGCGCAGCGTGATGATGGAGGGCATGGGAAGAAGGCCGATTACCAGCGATTCGACGTTTACGAGTACCATTGCGCACCTCCCTTCGGGTATAGCCTCATTATAGACAACTTACCTCAGTAACCATAACCGTTCGCCCGACCCTCCACAAGAAACTTGGACGGCGCGTGGTCATTTCGTTTCCACGTTGTCATCTCGACTGGATGGGACAAATGGACAGGTCATTTGTCACACTGGGGTTCGTGGGACAAATGACCTGTCCATTTGTCCCAGTTCCCAGCCCCTACCCCGCGTACGCAATAAGGAGCCGCGAAAGCTTCTCGACCGCTGCCTCGGCCGCGACGTACACGTCATCGATGCTCACCGGCTCGTCGAGCACGCCCGCGGCGGCATTCGAAATCATCGAAATGCCAAGCACCTCCATGCCGCACGCGCGTGCGGCAATTACCTCGAACACCGTCGACATCCCCACGGCATCGGCCCCCAGGGTACGAAACGCACGGATTTCAGCCGGTGTCTCGAAGGATGGCCCCAGAGTCGCGATATACACGCCGCTCTTCAAGCTGATTCCGCAGGATGCTGCAGATTTTTGCGCGCGCTCACGCAAGGCGGGCGAGTACGCCTGGGTCATATCGTAGAAGCGGGGAAAGAGCTCCGGCTCATCCGGCGCGGCAAGGGGATTTGCCCCCAAAAGGTTGATGTGATCCTCGATGAGCATGAGATCACCCACATTGAGATTGGTGTTGATGCCACCAGCGGCATTCGTCACCACAAGCTCCGTGACCCCCAGCCCATGCATGAGGCAAATGGGAAACGCAATCTGCTGAGGCGAGTTCCCCTCGTAGGCATGCAGCCTTCCCTGCATACATATGACCGGACGACCGGCGAGCAGGCCGATGACAAAACGACCCGCATGCGATGGTGCCGTTGACGACACCATGTGCGGAATCTCGGCATAGTCGACATAGACGGCACCCTCGATGGCGCTGACCAACTCACCCAGACCACTTCCGAGAACAAGGCCAAGGGCTCCGTCCTCGACGGGCGCATGCTCGCGAACAAACGCAACGGCCTCATCTACGTTGGCCTTTGTGATGATGTGCTCCATGATGTCCCCTCTCCGTCTCAAAAACAAAAGGGCCCGCTCAACAATCTGGCGGGCCCGTACATGTAATGGCGCCCCCAGCGGGATTCGAACCCGCGATCTTCGGCTTGAAGGGCCGACGTCCTAACCGCTAGACGATGGGGACAGAACAGTGCGGTCATTATGCCATAAAACCGCCTATTGGCAAGCGAGATTGATGCGCCAGACCCTTGACCTGCGCAATGAGACAGGAGCCGCCGAGTGGGACAGATGGACAGGTCATTTGTCACGCCGGGGTTTGTGTGACAAATGACCTGTCCATCTGTCCCACTTCGTCTCCTCTCCCGGCGACTTTTGTCTCATTCGTTACTTATCCCAGGCAAGAAACGCCCATGAGATCACGCGCTGGTGATCGTACTCCCAATACGCCTCGCCATCTTGCTCACGTTGCTCGTGTAGGTGCTGCTTCGAGTAGCTGACCAGGCGCTCACGCTCCTCAGCCGACAGCTTCATGAGCGCAGCGTTTTTCTCGATGGCTGCATCAAAACTCTCGAAACGGTCTGTACGCGCACTATCTATATATGACAGATCCGGGCGCATGCCCATACCCCAGAGTATGTTGAAGGCGAAGACGCAGTCAGGGTAGCGCGGCAATTCGCGCCCCGCTGCCTCGAGCAGCACATGGTCAACGCGCGGCGAAAGCCCCGTCGTGAGCGTGACGCACGCACGCCTGCGAGCCCGGACATCGAGCTTGGCGAGTGACGCTTGCATGTCGGCCGTTGCGATCGAGCGCGACGCAAGCGCGACATCGCAAACGGGAACGCCGGCACTATTCCAATCATCGTCCCAGGCCAACAGCATGGGATGTATGTGTTCGGCTATGCCTTCCGCAAACGCCGCCTCCATGAGGGCGTCGAGCATGCCCTGCGAGAAGTCGCAGGCGTAGACCTCGTGCCCCGCACGCGCGAGTGGCAGCGCAAGCGTCCCCGACCCACAACCCATATCGAGCACGGTCTCGCCGTCTTTGATAGCAGCACGCTCGAGAAAAGCCGCTGCATAGGGGCTTGTGCCGCAGGTCTTGGCGAAGTCCTTCGCCCGTTCGTTCCACAGGTCCGCGTTGTCGGGATTGTTCCGGCGCAGCTGCTCTTCTTTCCAAGCGGCGGCCCAGTCAATGTCAACTGTCATGCCTGCTCCTGGTTCTCTGCTTCATCGGCCGTGGCCTCGTCATCCGCGCTCGCACCCTCGACGCGCGTGGCCACCTCGGCCTCTGTCTCGGCATTCTGTGTGGCAGCGTCCTCGGAGGCTTCGTCAGCCGGGGGCTCGGGCTTCTGCCCGCGCTTCTTCTTCGCCGCGGCCTTTGCCTCGCGCCTGGCCTGCTTCTCGGCAGCCATATCGACCTCGAAGGGCATGGGCATCGAGGGAGACCGCCAAGTTTCCGGCTTAAACTGCTCCATCCAGTAGCCGAGGGAGCGCATGTAGAGCGCCGATATGAACGCACTCACGAGCGCGCCGGCAACCCACACGATGAGCGCCACCACGATCGTGACCACGCCAAGCAGCGCGAGCGGGACGAGGTCGGTGCCGAGCACCGTCGTCGTGGCCACCGAAGCGATGACGCTGATGAAGGGGATGGTCGGCAGCAACACAATGAAGAGCGCTGCGGCGAGCAGCGGAATCACCAGCAGGATGACGCAAAATGCCTGGCCAAATCCTCCTGGGTCCCGCTGGAACATTCTGAAGACTCGCTTGATTTGCAAACCGGGGAGCACACGCTCGTAGATGATGCTGCGGAAGGCGCCCGCCGCGGCAAGGGCCGCAACAAACACCGCGAAGACCTCCACGAGAAACTGCAGAATGGTACCAACAGCCGGAATGAAACCCAACAGGAACCCGGCAATCACAACGGGCGCGACCCAGATGAACATGACCCAAAGCGCAAGAAACCCGTACCGCGCGCAGCGGCCCAAATCTCCCAGTTTTCGAGACAGGGGCGTATGCATACCCCAGGCAGCTTCTTTCGCCCAGTCAAACAGGTACCCGAACATGATGATCTGCCCAATGATGGGCACACAATTCATGAGACCAAGCACGAGGGTGGCCTTCCACCAATCATCATCGGCGGCCAAATCCCCCCACGCTCGGTCCATGTATGTGTTGATCGTCTTCATCAATACGCCTGCTGCTAGCCGTGATGGCTACTCCTTGGAACCCCCACCACCCAGCAGCGTCTGGATACGCTGCTGGATCTCTTCCATCTCGTCGCCCTCCTTGGCAAGCACCTCGGCGCGGGCCTTGGCCGCACGCACGGCAGCGAGGTCATAAAAGGTGTCGATATCGTCTACGTAAGCAGGCGTTTCCTCGAAGACGAGGGTATCGCCCTCCTGCTTGTACAGACGGGCAATGACGTAGGCCTTCTCCATCTCGGTCGTGGCGCACTCGACAATGATGGCATCGAGCTGTCCGTCGTCAGTCATGAGAAAACCGTCGTAGCAGAAGGCGTAGTGCGACGAGAACGCGCTCGAGGACTTGACGTTGGCCTCCGCAGCATCGCGGCAGCTCGTCACATCATCACCGGGGAAGTTCTCCTCGAACATCTGGTCTCCGTCAACGATAACCGTGAACGGGGTGAGTTCTTCTCCCTCCTCGAGCTTTGCCTGCGCGGTATCGAGGCAATAGAACGTGATGCGCTCGAGAATATCGTCCATCTCGAGGTTTTCTTGATCTGACATCGCTTCTCCTTGTGTAAGCGCCCCGGACGGGCGTCTCAGCCGTTTTCATTCATCGAAAGTATACTTTTTGGTGCGATATGAGCCAACCTCGCAATTTTCGGGCAGCTGAGGGTGTCTTGCGTTATAATCACCCCCGCACCCACACGGGGCCCCATGCGGAGGGGTGGCAGAGTGGTTGAATGCGGCGGTCTCGAAAACCGTTTACCCGGTAACCCCGGGTACGAGGGTTCGAATCCCTCCTCCTCCGCCAGATATTTCTCGCAGATAGAAGCCGTCATGAACAACCCGATGGACACCGAACCGAATGAAACCGTCGAGGCAAGGTGGCGTCTGCGGGCGTTTCGAGCCTGGGCCATTGTCGGTATCTGCATCATCATCGGAATTCTGCTCTACATCGCCGGCATCATCTGGCAGGCCGTAGCCGTCATCATCGTGACAGCCCTCCTCGTCTTCCTGCTGCACGGCTTTGTGAACAGGCTCCAGAGGTACGGTATCCCCCGCTGGGGCGGCACAACCATCGCCTTCCTGCTTATCATCGCCATCATCGTGGCCTGCTTCATGGTGCTCATCCCCGCCATCGTCCAGCAGCTCACCTCGTTCACCCAGCAGCTCCCCGGATATCTCTCGCAAATCCAGGACTTCGTCACCAAGGCAAGTTCCTCGACGCAGTTCTTTGACGGAGAGAACATCAACTCACTGCTCACGCAGGCAGCATCCTTCATCCGCCAGCAAGCGGGTGCACTGGCCAGCGGTCTGGCAAATGGCGTCATGGGTGGTATCGTGGGTGTCGGCAACGTCATCCTCATCACCTTCATCTCGTTCATCTGCTCCTTCTGGATTCTGCTCGACCTTCCCGTGCTCACGCGCGAGGTGCGCGGTCTCGTGGACGAGAAGTACCAGGACGACATCGACGTCGTGACCCACGCCTTCGGCACCGCCGTCTACGGCTGGGCCAAGTCGACCCTGCTCTGCGCGCTCATCACGGGCGTCGCGAGCTGGCTGTGCTTCCTCATCCTTGGCATCCCCTACTCCGTGGTCCTGGGCTTTCTATGCGGCATCCTGTATTTCGTGCCCTACATCGGCCCCATGGTCTCGTGCGCAATCGTCGCGATCATCGCGCTCTTCGTCTCGCCCCTCGTGTGTCTCATCTCGATCGTGGTCAACATGGTCATCAACAACGTCATCGGCAACATCATCTCGCCTAAGCTCATGAAGAGCTCAGTCAACGTCTACCCTGCACTCATCCTCGTGGCGATCCTCGTGGGCAGCGCCCTGGGCGGTATCCCCGGCATGCTGCTCTCGATCCCCGTCATCGGCGCCCTGCAGGGCATCTTCATCGCATACTACGAGCTTATCACCGGCAAGAAGATCGCAACGGAAGATGGCGTGCTCTTCCAGCTGCCCAAACCCAAGAAAAACCGCAAGGCCCCCAAGCTCATCAGGGACCTCAAAAACGATCTGCAGCGCGAGAAGAAGCAAGACGCCAACGAAGACGGCTCCGAGCAGGACGACGAAGGGCAGAAGTAACTCCTCGTCCACACTCTGCCGCCCCCCTGCCCACGTGCTAGGATAACCACACCGACACGCGCAAGGAGGTTCCCATGGCACTCCAGGCAGCATTCATCGTTCCGCATCCCCCGCTCATCATCCCCGCCGTTGGGCGTGGCAAGGAGGCGGGTATCCAGGCGACTATCGATGCATACGACGAAGTGTCACAGCAAATAGCAGCACTCGAGCCGCAAACTATCGTCGTAACTTCGCCGCATGCGACGGCATATCGTGATTATTTCCACATCTCGCCCGGCAAGCGCGCCCAAGGTGACATGCTCCGTTTCGACGCCTTGGACACGGAGCTTTCCTGCAAGTACGATACCGAACTCGTCGAGCGTATCTCGTCTCTTGCCTCCATCGAAGGCTTTCCCGCCGGCACCGAGGGCGAAAGGGACCCCTCCATCGACCACGCGACCTACATCCCCCTCTACTTCATCGACAAGTTCTACCAAGATTACGAGGTGGTGCGCATTGGCCTATCGGGCTACGGACCGGTGGAGCACTACCGCCTCGGCAAGCTCATCACGCGGGCAGCAGACCAACTCGATCGTCGCGTGGTACTCGTCGCGAGCGGTGACCTCTCGCACAAGCTCACGCACGACGGACCCTATGGCTTCGCACCCGAAGGCCCCGTCTTCGACGAGCAAATCACCGAGGCGATGGCCCAGGGCGATTTCATGCGCATCCTGAGCTTCGATGAAAGCTTCTGCGACAAGGCCGCCGAGTGCGGCCTGCGCTCGTTCCAGATCATGGCGGGCGCCCTCGACGGCAAGGACGTCGATGCGCGCCTGCTCTCCTACGAGGGACCCTTTGGTGTGGGTTATGCCATTGCATCCTTCGTCGTGACAGGAGACGACGATGCGCGCCGTTTTGACGTGTGCTACGAGGAGGAACAACGCATGCGGGTGCAGCAGGCGCGTGCGCACGAGGACCCGTATGTCTCGCTTGCCCGTGCGAGTGTCGAGCACTTCGTGCGCCAGCACACGCCGCTTCCGCGGCCCGACGGTTTGCCCGAGGAGATGCTCACGCAGCGTGCAGGTGTCTTCGTGTCATTACACGAGCACGGACGTCTGCGCGGCTGCATCGGCACCATCGGCTCCGTAACGCCGTGCATCGCCGACGAGATCATCCGCAACGGCATCTCGGCATGCAACGAGGACCCGCGTTTCGATCCGGTGCGCCCCGACGAGCTCGACCAGCTCGAGATCAGCGTCGACCTGCTTGGCGAGCCGCAAGACATTTCATCGACCGACGAGCTCGACCCACAACGCTATGGTGTCATCGTAAGCAACGGTAGCCGTCGCGGCCTGTTGCTCCCCATGCTCGATGGCGTGGATACGGTCGCCGAGCAGGTCGAGATCGCCATGCGCAAGGGTGGCATCAGCCCGCATGAGCCCGGCACGGCCCTCCAGCGCTTCGAGGTCGTCCGCCACAAATGAGGTAGGGAATGTGACAAGTGGACAGGTCATTTGTCACATTCCCAGTCACTCTGCAGGAGATCTCATGAAGGTCACATCACTTGGCTTCGACCCTATCGAGAAGAAACCGTTGGCTCGCTATAAGCCTGGCTCGATGGTCCTGTCCGTTGGCAGCGTGGGCTGCACGATGCATTGTCCCTGGTGCCAGAACCACCAGATTGCCCAGCCACAGGACCCACAGCTCGTTCCCGCGCGTGATATGAGCGGCGAGGAGCTTGTGGCGCAGGCACGGGTACTTGTGAGCGAGGGGAACATCGGTCTGGCCTACACCTACAACAAGCCGCTCATGCGCTGGCGCGAGGTGCTTGCATGCGCCCAGGCCATACACGATGTCGGGCTCGATAACGTCGTGGTCACGAACGGTCTCATCGCACCCGATAAGCTTGTGCAGCTTCTGCCCTACATCGACGCCTTCAACATCGACCTCAAGGGTTTCGATCAATCTGTTTACGACATCACGGGAGGCAAGCTCGATACGGTCAAGAACGCGATCGAGCAAGCACATGAAAGCGCACATGTCGAGGTGACGACGCTCATCATTCCCGGTATCAACGACGACATGGGACTTCTGAACAAGCAGGCGGTCTGGCTTGCCAGCATCGACAAGAGCATGCCGCTACACCTCACGCGCTTCTTCCCGCAATATCGTTATGCAGATCGCCCGGCAACGCCCCTGGAGACGCTCTACAGGGCACAGGAGGTCGCCAGCAGACACCTGGACGACGTGCTGTTGGGAAACGTTTAGAAGGCGCGTTTAGAGGCAGCTGACGCATGTATCGGGCGATGCCCCGATTGCAGAAGCGGAGAAAACGCGAAGCGGTCTTGCGAGGATTGTCTGAGCGCGCCGCCTTTGCGCGCGAGTTTCCCTAAAGGGACTAGCTTCGCGTCGCCGCACGCAGCTGGGCGTTTTCGAGCTTCGGGTGCAATCGACTGGCGAGCCCAATACGTGCATCAGCTGCTCCTTTCATGTGAACACAAAAGGGGTCGCAATGCGACCCCTTCTCGATTCGTGCTGGCGGAGGGATAGGGATTTGAACCCTAGGTACCGCTCTAAACGGCACACACGATTTCCAATCGTGCTCCTTAAGCCACTCGGACATCCCTCCGCGCTGTAGCTTATGCGTCAGTGACGACGCGGTTTGCTAGTATAGCAAACTCATGCGTGCTCTTCGAGGGCAAGTTCGATAAGTATGCGGCATAGCGCCCCGAAGGAGATCCCCACCGTTCCCGCCGTGTCGGGTAACAGCGAGGTCGATGTCATACCCGGCAGCGTGTTGGTCTCGATAATCCAGCACTCACCTGCCTCGTCCACCATGATGTCCGTGCGCGAAACGCCCTTGCAGCCCAAAACCTCATGAGCGCGCAGGGCAGCAGCCTGACAAGCCGCCGTTGTGCGATCATCGAGACGCGCGGGAATGATGTGCTTGGAGCCACCCGCGGCATACTTCGCCGTGAAGTCATAGGAGGTGCTGTCACCCTGGGGGACGATCTCGATGACGGGAAGCGCCTCGGGCTGTGCGTTGCCGAGCACCGCCACCGTGGTCTCGGTACCGGGGATGAAGCTCTCGACAACCACCTCATCATCGAATTCGAGGGCGTTGTGGATAGCCTCTGCAAGCCCTATCTTTCCCTCGACGATATAGGTACCGATGGACGAACCGCCGTGTGCAGCTTTCACCACGACCTTCTCTCCGAGCTCTCCGATGATCCTTTCAGCATCAGGAGTGTCACCAGAGCGAACGATGACCCAAGGAGCCGTCTTCAATCCTACCGAGTCGTACATGACCTTGGAGCGCCCCTTGTCCATGGCCAAAGCGCTTGCGAGAACGCCCGAACCCGTATACGGCACCTCAAGAAGCTCACAGACACCCTGGATACAACCATCTTCTCCACCCTTGCCATGAAGCGCAAGAAAGACCACGGTCGGTTGGGCATCGATGATTTGCTGGAGGGCATCGCTCTGCGCTGAATCAATCTCTACGACATCGAAACCCTCCTCGCGTAGGGCTGCGGCACATGCAGCACCCGACTTGAGAGAAATCTCACGCTCGTCGCTCTTCCCTCCCTTGAGCAAAACGACCTTGGTTACTGCGGGATCACACGGCTTGGTGGTAATCATGCTGAGCCTCTCATGGTGCATCGAAGCGATATGGTGAGCAAAATGGTATCGTAATGGCTGTCACTGCGTCTAGACGAGGTTTTCATGGAAGCAAAACGCGACATCAAATCGCTCAGTCACCACGAGCTCGAAGAACTCGTGAAAGAGTTCGGGCAGCCCCGCTACCGCGTCAAGCAGCTCGAAGAATGGTTATACGTACGGGGCTGCCTATTTATCTCTGACATGGATAATATGCCCAAGAGCCTCCGCTCTCAGCTTGATGAGCGCTTCTTTATCGGCTCCCTCAAACTCGTTACGAGTCAGGTTTCCCAAGACGGAACGAGGAAGTACCTCTTCGAGATTCCCAGTGGCGCATACGTGGAAACCGTGGGAATTCCCTCTTCCGATGACGAGCGTCTAACGGTCTGTTTCTCTTCACAAGCCGGCTGTCCCATGGGGTGCAGCTTCTGCGCGACAGGACGCTCTGGTTTTACCTGCAACCTCACAAGTGGCGAGATGTACGACCAGGTCATGTATGTTGCCAAGGACTTTGATATGCGCGTGACCAACGTAGTCTGCATGGGTCAAGGCGAACCCTTTCTTAATTACGATGCCGTTCTTGAGGCCTTGCGCCGCATGAACGCAAAAGTTGGTTTGGGTATTGGAGCACGACACATCACCGTATCCACCTGCGGTCTACTCGATGGCATACGGCGCTTTTCCCAAGAACCTGAGCAATTCACCCTTGCCGTTTCCCTGCATGCAGCCATTCAGGAAACACGCGATGTTCTTATGCCAGGCGTCGCAAGCGTCTCTCTAGAGGAGCTCCGCCAGGCAATCAAGTGCTATGGCGAAACCACCAAGCGTCGTCCTTCGCTCGAATACGCTCCTATCGAGGGTGCGAACGACAGCGATGAACATATCGCTGCTCTGATCGATTTTTGCAAGGGTATGCTATGTCATGTTAACGTTATTCCATTGAACCCAATAATCCCAGGTCAAGAGCTTGATGGCATGCTTATGCCGTCAAAACGAACCGAATATATCGCACATGAATTAAGCGCTCATGGCATCGAGAATTCCATGAGAAAATCCCGTGGAAAAGACATTGACGGAGCCTGTGGTCAGCTCCGTCAACGTGTTGAAAAATGATATGTCTTCGGTGTTTACCGAATCAGGTTGAAGATCCTCTGCAAGTCATCTTCGTCTTTAAATTCGATCTCAATCTTGTTCTTGCCCCGTGAGGACTTGATGCGCACTTGCGTATCAAGCTCGTGGCGCAGTTCCTTCGCGACAAGCTTGTATGTACGCGGCAACGGGACACGTTTTGCACGCTCGCTCGTACCAGAAGCAACAAGACGAGCGATGTTCTCGGCGTCTCGCACGGTCAAATGCTCGGCAATGATCTTATCTGCAAGATTCGTGCGCTTCTCCTCTTCGGGAATGGAGAGAATGGCGCGCGCATGACCGGCGGTAAGGGCACCATCATATACATAATCCTGGATTTGCTGCGGCAAATCGAGAAGTCGAAGCGAATTTGCAACGGCAGAGCGCGATTTTGATACCGCAGCGGCAAGTTCTGCTTGCGTCAGACCGCCTCGTGCCATCAAGTCCTTGTATCCACGAGCCTCTTCTATTGCGTTCAGGTCGGAACGTTGAAGGTTCTCGACAAGAGCAATTCTAAGAGCCTGCTCATCGTCCATTTCGATAATGTGTACGGGAACAGACTCGAGACCGGCTATTTTACTCGCCTGCCAACGTCTTTCACCTGCAACAATCTGATACATACCATCTTTAGGACGTACGATAATCGCCTGTAAAAGACCCTCTTTACGAATGGAGTCTGCAAGGTTTGCAAGCTCTTCTTCGTCAAAGACCTTACGCGGTTGATCAGGATTCGGTTGAATCTGCGTTATCAGAAGCTCTTCTTGTGTATTTTCACTTTCGCTTCCACTTCCAGACTCTATTGACGCATCTGCAATGAGTGCGCTTAGACCCTTTCCAAGTCCGCCTTTTTTCGTAGCCATGAGCGTCCTCCGTTTCAGCTGAGTTTCTTGTAACGCTTAACAACTTCCTTTGCCAGGTCTCTGTACGCCTCGGCACCTTTGCCACTTGAATCGTACTCAGTAATTGGCTCGCCGTAACTTGGTGCCTCCGAAATGCGTACTGTACGTGGAATACGTGTTTTGAAGACCTTGTCTCCAAACACGTTCTCAACTTCGCTCGCAACATCCTTGGAAAGTGTCGTCCTCTTGTCGTACATCGTGATAACTACACCAAAGACATCAAGTTTCGGATTAATGCGCTTTTTGACCATATTCATTGAATCAATGATTTTTGACAAACCTTCGAGTGCGTAGAACTCACACTGAATGGGAATGATGAGCTGGTTTGCAGCCGCAAGTGCATTTATTGTTAACAAACCCAAAGACGGGGGACAATCGACAAGAATGAAGTCAAAATCATCCTTGATTTCATTAAGCGCATCATTTAAACGAAATTCGCGTGCAATTTCATCGACAAGCTTCGTCTCTGCACCAGCAAGATCAATCGTTGCAGGAAGCAGCCACATGTTTTTGGTATCAATTTCACTAACTGCATCTTTCGTTGAAACATTATCATCTACAAGGCAGTTATATGTACTCAGCTCACATTGAGTCTTATCATAGCCAACACCTGTTGTGGCATTACCCTGTGCATCAAGGTCAACAAGAAGTACCTTATAGTTCTTCTCTCCCAATGCCGCGCCAAGGTTTACCGCGGTAGTTGATTTACCAACGCCGCCCTTTTGATTAATGACAGCAAGAACCAACGGTTCCTTTGATTCGTCTTTTCTTTTTGCTTCTTTGAAATTCACGTCGTCCCTCTCTGTAGATCTTCAATCGATATTTAAAGGAAACTGACCTTGTATCTAATATACACTACTTCCTCCTTGTGTTTCACGTGAAACAGATTGAATCACATCACGTCAATGTTTCACGTGAAACATGGAAGGAGTTCTAGCTTAACCAAGAGGTTTCTTTTGAGCTATGCCATTTCTTCGAGGCAACTTAATACGAGCTGGTCTTGTTTTCCTATATACATATATGTTCCTCTCGTATACCTCACTAATATATATATGCCTTTTCGAAACAAGTTCAAGACCAAGCTTTTCTGCAACCTCTTCGAGCTGCTCGGGAGTTTGTTCCTCTTCCTTTCCACGAAGGGCTATGAGCTCCCCTCCCGGAAGCAAAAGAGGTGTCGCAAGTTCCATTACAACAGGAAGAGAAGATACAGCACGTGCAATCACTGTTGTAAAGCGCTCCCCTACCTCACGAGCTAAATCTTCACTCCTTAGGCCCCGTGCTTTGATCTGATCACCTAAATCAAGCTTATCAATCATCTCTTGCACAGCTTTTGCTTTTTTCTGTACCGAATCGATAAGAACACCTGTTCGCCCTGTTGCAATTGCCAGGGGAACACCTGGAAATCCCCCTCCTGTGCCAATATCGAGGAAATTCCCCTCTTGATGTGAAAACTCCTCAAGACAAGAAAGGGAATCTTCTATATGGAGAAGCATTCCCTTTTCTTCTGTATCAATCCTTGTCAGATTGAGTTCTTTATTCTTTTCTATGACTAATGTGAGATACGCTTGTATCTGCTGTTGTTTTTCTATATCAAGCGTATCGAAAATCATGCGGGAGCTACAACAACGTGCCTGTTCGGCTCTTCCCCAACAGAGTAGGTCTCAACACGCTCGTCGTCACGAAGAGCCATGTGCACGAGTCGTCGCTCATAGGGATTCATGGGGCGTAAACTTACTTCCCTATCCTGACGATCAGCACGTGAGGCAGCAGAATACGCGAGAGATTCAATCTTTTGGCGCTGCCTATGCTTATAGCTCTCTATATCGATAGTGATGGGATATCTATAACCAAGCTTGCGGTTGGTTATATTGGAAACAAGCGTTTGGATGGCATCGAGCGTATGACCTCTTCTGCCAATGAGAATAGCAAGATCGCCACCAACAACATCAAGGATGATTTCCTGCTCATCACCCTCATACTCGTTGATCTCGGCTCCCTCGGCATCAAAGTGGGCGAGAATCGTGCGCAAAACCTCTATTGCGGTATCTGCGACCTCATCAAGATCTTCTTCGCTGCGCACTTCGGCTTCTTCAGTGATGTGCTCGTCAACATTGCCTTCATCATCAATATCGACGGACTCTTCAATTTCGAGCCCCTCTTCGACCTCAAATTCCTCACTCATAGTGCATCCTCTACTTTAGTGTTTCTTAGTAGGGCGTTTTTTCTTTTCACGACGCTCTACATTAACTTTAATGGGCTTAGCGGGAGCTGCTTCTTCCTTTTCCGCAGCTTCTTTCTTGAGAACACGCTGTGTAATAAGCTGCTGTGCGAGCGCAAATCCGGAAGAAAGTGCCCAATACAGCATAACGCCAGCAGGCGAAATAAAGGCCATCCAGGTAAACATAATACCCATGATGCCCATCATCATGGTCATTTGACTTCTGTTCTGAGGATTTTGCTTCATCTGCAAAATCATGGGTGTAACGGACAAGCCGATGAACAAAAGCATCATGACAATGTATGGAATGGAGTAAACAATATCCTGATTAAAAGCATCAGGTACCGTTTGAGTTAGATTCGGCAGAATATTGTAGAAACTAACGGAAAGCTCTCCGCCAGCATACTGTCCAATCTTGTCGCGCAACACCTGGAACAGGATGATGAAGATGGGCATCTGAATGAGCATCGGCAAGCAACCAGCAAGAGGGTTGAACCCCGTCTCCTGGTAGAGCTTCTGCATCTCCTGTTGAATCTTAATCTGGTCGCCAGCATACAGTGTCTGAATCTCCTGCATTCTTGGCTGTACCTGTTGCATTTGAAAACTGGATTTGAGCTGCTTCCTCTGGATAGGGAAGAGAAGCAGACGGATGATAAGAGTTACGATGATAATCGCAAGACCCCAGTCGCCCACAAGTTTGGCGAGTTCGTAGAGCGCGGCTGCACAGCCGTTAAGAATTCCATCCCACATAAATACTAACCTCTCGACGGATAGTAATCACAAATCACGGTACCGGATCATATCCACCTGGATGCCAAGGATGACAGCGACAGATTCTTTTAATCGCCATCCATGAACCCTTGATAAAACCGTAGCGTTGAAGTGCAATCATAGCGTATTCGGAGCAGGTAGGCACGTACCGGCAGGAAGGAGGAAACATCGGAGATATATATTTCCGGTAAAAGCCCACCAGAGCGAGTGCCACACGTCGTGGAATCATACCAAAGCAGTGTATGGCTTTACCTGCACTCATCCATGACCCCTAGTTTGAGAAGGCCCTTTCTCGCCTGTTCAACTATCTCCTCGTGGTTTTTATAAGCGACAGGTTTTTTGGCAAGGAATGCAACATCAAATCCCTCCCATGGAGCACCAAGACTACGGGCTACCTCACGCATAACGCGTTTACACCGGCTTCTGAAGGGGGCAGGACCAAGCTTTTTGCCAGCTATAAAAGCACACCTGCCAACAGTTCCTGTCTCATTCTCACAAACAAGAATTGTCATAGAAGACGAAGTAGAGCGCCTCCCCCGTGAGAAGAGACGCTCCACATCCTCTTTACTCTTGATCGTGCCCTTCATTGGGCGTCAGTCCTCAAGATGAGCTGACTGAAATCAGTACTAGACCGTCAGACACTTACGGCCCTTTGCGCGACGGGCCTTGAGAACGTTACGACCACCACGCGTAGCCATACGAGAGCGAAAACCATGACATTTTGCGCGTTTACGTTTATTGGGCTGATATGTACGCTTCATTACAATTCCTCCTAAGGGAAACTCCCTTATACTTCTCGATAAGCTTCAAAATTGTAATATGGTTAAGAATGGCGAGTCAAGGATTTTTTACGACTCAATTCAATCACTATAAATCTCCGTGAACAGGCACTTTGGTTTATTCCCAAGTTATTCACATTCTCTGCGCGTGTCTTTATTGAAACTGTGGATAAGTGGTTAATTTCTACACAGGTATATAGTGTTTTCCCCATCCTTTTAGCCTTTTTCCTCCCTTTTTTCTTTTTTACATACCGTTTTCCAGAAACAAATATCTTCTTTCCTCAATGGGATAAAAGTTTTCCACATCAAAGAACATCTGTACGTGTAAAACTAATTGATTCTTTTTCTCTGTACTGCGTTTTTCAACTTGACATCATCTTTTTATTCATTTTTCACCATTACTTTTTTCAATTTTCCCTGATTTATCAACATAGGTGGAAAATAATGTGTATAACTATGAAAACACCTGATAAACTATGTGAAGAGTTTTTCATTTAGTGTGGTAAAAATTTGGTTTCGTGCGGTTATTTGCTACTCTAACCTCTTGTCAATGGTGGTTTTGTTTGTGGATAACTGCCGGTTTCCATAAATGATGAAAAGGAACAGCTAAATATGGGAAACCTCGAAACTGACATCTCTGCGCTTACCCCCACGCGCATCGCAATATACGATGATCTTCTTGCAGCACCTCGTGTCATCGATATACAGCCAACAGATATCTCACAATACATTGAAGAAATCGCATCTAAGACATACGAGCTGGCCCAGCAAAAGGGGAGCTCAATTCCCTATACCGTTATAAAGGAAGTCTGCGAGAACTTCATCCATGCGCAGTTCCGCGATCCTTGCATCTCGATTCTCGATAATGGAAACACAATCAAATTCACCGATCAGGGACCTGGCATTGCCGACAAACAGCATGCTCAGCTTCCTGGTTTCACCTCGGCGACGACGGAGATGCGCAAATATATACGCGGAGTCGGATCGGGTTTACCAACGGTGAAGGATTACCTGCGCTTTTCGAATGGACGGCTTATCATCGAGGACAACATCAAAGAGGGTACCGTTGTCACAATCCAAGTCGACAAAAGCACTCCGCAGGCAACTCCCGTCGTATACCGCGAAATGCCAAGCCAGGAGAAGAACATAGACCAAGACCTTTCAGAACGAGAATACAATATTCTTATCTTGGCCCAAGAAATGGGCCTCATCGGACCGACGGAAGTCGAGCAGAACCTCGATATAAGCCTCGCAACAGGACATCGCGCCCTTAACAAGCTCGAGAAGATGGGCCTTCTTCAGAAGACCGAGGGCGGAAAGAAGCGAATGCTGACCAACCAGGGCCTGGCATTCCTGAGCAGATAGGGTTTTTGAGATGGACAAAGACGAAATCTGGAGCAAGACACTCGCCCTCCTTCTCGAAAATACAGATGAAGAGGATCCAAAGACCGTCTTCCTGAATCTTCTTACTCCCGTTGGGGTCTTTGGGGATCAATTCGTTCTCCTTGCAGAGAGTACGCCCGTCGAATCATGGGTAAGGAAGAACTACCTTGGAGAAATGCAGGAAAAGCTTCTCCAGGTCACGGGCACTCCAATAAGCATCGGGCTTGGCGTCAACACGCAAAAAGACGTACCCCAGCAACAAGCAACAAACATGCAGGTCACAACAACACAAGAGCCGGTGCAGCAAGCCGAACCAGACTGGATGAATCAATTCGTCGACCCATCGAGTATTTCAAACCATACCCCCTCCTCAACCATGCCCGCTGCCGAGGAAGCCGAGCGTATGGGAGGAGAATATGCTTCATCCCCCACAAGCGGGGAGGAGGCGCTCTTTTCAAAGTGCACCTTCGACACCTTCGTCGTGGGCAAATCAAACGAGTTTGCCCGGGGTGCTGCCCTCGCCGTCGCAGAGCAACCGGGAATCGCATATAACCCGCTCTTCATCTACGGGAACTCGGGCTTGGGAAAGACCCATTTGCTCGTCGCAATCGCAAACTACGCGATGCAAAACTTCCCGCGTATGGCCACGCGATACGTATCGGCTAACAAGTTCCTCAACGACTATGTCGAGGCAACGCAGCGTAACCAATGGGGGACCTTCAACAGCAAATATCACCAGGTAGACATCTTGCTTGTCGATGACGTCCAATACCTCGAGGGTAAGGACGAAACCATCAATCAGCTGTTCAACATCTTCAACGTAACAAGCAAATCGTGCTCTCTGCAGATCGCGCCCCAAAAGACATCGACATGGACGACCGCATGCGTTCGCGCTTCATCTCGGGTCTGCTCGCAGACATCAAACCACCAGACTACGAGACGCGCCTGGCCATCTTGAAAAACTACCTATCGCGCGTGAACCAACACACGAGCTTCTACGGAAATATCCCCGATGACGTGCTCGGATACCTTGCAGAGGTTGCGACTTCAAACATCAGAGAGATGGAAGGCGCCATCACGCGTCTCGTGAGCAACATGACTTTGCTGAAGAAGAACAGCATCAGTATCGAGGAAGCCCAGGAACTGCTCCAGGATTTCTTCCCGACCATACAGGACAAGAAAATCGACATCGCACTCATCCAAAGCGAGGTGGAGCGCTTCTTTAAGGTTTCGCACGAGGACATGATTTCGTCGAAGCGCTACAAGGGCATCACGACCCCACGCCATATCGCAATTTACCTCTCCCGTTACATGACGGAAGAGTCCCTCGAGTCAATCGGAAAGAAGTTCGGGGGACGTGACCACACGACGGTCATGCACAGCGTAAACAAGATAGAGCGGGACCAGAAAGACAATCGGATACTATTTGACCAGCTCGAACAGCTGACATTGATCATCCAGGAGCGTTGCTAACGTGGATAACCCCGTAGAAAACCAGTGAATAGAAGGTTGAGGAACTCTTGATAAGTTTTACCCGCTAAAATATCTGTTGATAACGCAATCGGTTTTCGACAAGAAACGTCAATCGGAAAAGAGGGGTTGAACTGGTAGAAAAGAAGTTTTCCACTAATTCACCTGTCTTATTATGATTATTAGATATATATAAATAAGAACTAATAATAATAGGGGAGAGAGAAACGTGAAATTCAGAATCTCAAAGGACGACCTTCTGAACGCCATCAACACCGTATCAAAGGGCATGTCGTCGCGGTCAACGCTTCCCATCCTCTCGGGCATCCTGCTCGAGACAACCGATCAGGGCAAACTCGTCTTCCAGACGACCGATCTCGAAATCTCGATCAAACACGCTACCAGCGCAAACATCGAGGAGCCCGGCCGTTGCGTCATCCCTGGCAAGCTGCTTGCAGATATCGTCAAGAGCCTCCCCGACGCATCTATCGAGGTCAGCACCCAAGACGAGCAGGCACATATCACCTGCCTTGACTCGTCCTTCACGCTCTCCGCGCTCAATCCTGCGGACTTCCCCTATTTCCCGCAGGTCAATCCCTCGACAACCATCGTGCTTCCTCCCGCGGAGCTTGCCGATGCCGTGCGCTGCGTTGGCAAGGCAGTCTCGCGCGATGAGTCTCGCATTATCCTCACCGGTATCTTCTTCGCCGTCAAAGATGGTATCGTGACGCTCGCCGCAACGGACTCGTACCGCCTTGCCGTTGCAGAGATTCCCGTTCCCAACTCCGATGTCAACGACTTCTCCGCCATCATCCCCGGTAAGACCTTCGATGAAGTCTGCCGTCTGGCCCTCTCGAGCGATTCCGTCTCGGTTGGATTCTCCGAAAACCAGGTTCTCATCACCTTCGGCGAGACGATCTTCGTAAGCCGAAAGATCGAGGGCACCTACCCCAATTACAAGCAGCTCATTCCCGCCGATCACGAGGTATCGATTCAGGCGGACTCACAAGCGCTCATCACCGCCATCAAGCGTGTCGCAATCCTCGCGCAATCCCACACCCCCATCAGGTTCCAATTCTCTGCCGAGGGTCAAAACGTCACCATCTCCGCCAACACCGCAGATGTCGGTGGAGCATCCGAGGTCGTCGGTGCCGAGGTAGACGGCCCAAGCATGGAGATCGCCTTCAATCACCAGTACATCCTCGACGGACTCAACATGATCAAGGGTGACGTGCTTATCGAGCTGCAATCCTCCCTCAAGCCCGGCATCCTCAAGAGTGTCGACAAGGAAGACTTCCTGTACCTCGCCATGCCCGTCCGCCTGAACTAGCGTCTGGTCTTCACTCACACGATGGCGCTCAAGATTACAAGCATCACCCTCGACAACATACGAGGGTATAAGCACCTGTCCCTTGATGATCTGGGCAACCTCGTCATCATCGTGGGACCTAATGCGGTTGGAAAAACAAATGTCATCGAGGCGATACAGCTTCTCACTTCTGCATCATCCTTTCGCAAGCCCTCGTGGACGGAGCTCGTTTCCTGGGATAATCAACAAGGATACGCCCTCATTCACCTAGAGGAAGACAAGCGCCACCTTGAGCATCGCCTTGTCGTATCCGAAAACGACCATCTCTATGAAGTCAACGGAAAGAAGAAGACGCCTGCGGCAATTCGCGGGTCCCTTCCCTGCGTGTTGTTCATTCCCGATGACCTTCAACTCATCAAGGCATCCTCTGCTCGCCGACGCGATGCCATCGACGCCCTTGCCGTTCAGCTTTCCAAAAACTACTCCTCACTCAAGAGCGACTATCAGCAAGCACTCAAACAGCGAAACCTTCTCTTGAAAGAGGGCATACACGAGGGGTCGCTTTTCGATTCCTGGGACGAGTCCTTCTCTGTTCACGGTGCACGTCTCTGCCTTGCCCGCTGGCGGCTTTTCGATCGCCTCTTTGATCGCATGACCACAATCTATGGCGATGTTGTTCCCCAAGAGCGCCTTGCAGCTCGTTACATCCCTTCATGGAAACGCTTCAATAGTGAACAACGCCAGATTGGCGACATCGACCAGTACGAACCCGGGGACGACTCATCATCTCTCACCATCGAGGAGCTCCAGAGAGAGCTCCTCGAACAATCTCATTTTCTGGCAGATGCAGAGTTTCGTCGCGGGATATCGCTTGTGGGCCCTCACAAGGACGAGATGGCCTTCTTCATCAACGAGAGAAATGCCCGTCTTTTTGCCTCTCAAGGGCAACAGCGCACCATCGTTCTCGTGATGAAACTCGCTTGTGTCGAGCTTGTCAACGAGCTTATGGGAACTGAACCCGTCCTTCTTCTTGACGATGTCATGTCCGAACTCGACGAGAAACATCGCAACGCTCTCACGGCTTTCATTGAGAAAAACGTCCAAACCTTCATCACCACGACAAACCTCGACTATTTTTCCCCTGACATTCTCAGTCATGCCACCATCGTGCGCGTGCCTATTGAGGGCACGCGCTACGATTATCGGTGACGGTGGGGACGGGAGAAAATGAGACACTTGCTCAGGGACGCTGTCTCATTTTTAATGAGACAGCGTCCCTGAGCAAGTGTCTCATTTTCTCCCGTCCCCTAACCACAGTCGAGAAATCTCTATCGATGCAGCGCCCTCTGATGCGTTATAGTGAATCAAGCACCTAAACGAACATAAACATGGCATGGGGGTGTGTGATGACGGGGTATGACATTGGTTCGGAGATAGAGGGAGTCGTTCGTTCCCTCCAACGTAACAACCCCGATCTTTCTGCGACGGCACGGGTAAAACGCGCCTGGAACCTATCTGTCGACAAGCGCATTGCCGAGCATGTCACCGCGGTTTTCGTCGTACCTAACACCGCAGCGAGTGAGGTTATCGTATACGTCGACAGTTCTATTTGGGCGACAGAACTCAACATGCAATCAGAGCTTTTGCGACTCAACCTCAACATAGAACTTAACAAAGACGCCGATGAACCTTCCAATGTCATGAGGAAGGCCGAGCAAGTCGAGAAGCTCACCTTCAAGGTCTCAAAAGAGCAATATGCCGCTCGCGAGCGTCGTCTTACGACACTCCAGCTCCTCGAAGCCGAGGATGAGGATTACCGCAAAGCTCAACCTGTCGCACTTGATGAAGAAGAGCTTTCGGGACTTGAAGAAGCACTCTCCCACATCGAGAATGACCAGCTTCGCGATACTGCCTATGCTGCTGCCAAGGCAAGTCTGGAGTGGCAAAAGGGTGTCGACAGCTTCAGAAACCAGCGTCCGGCATAGAACGAGACAGTTGCTCAAAGCAACTGTCTCATATTCTTGACCTTGCCGAATATCTTGAATCGCTATAAATTTGCGTTGTAACGCATTTCAGTGCTTTTTAGCACCTTACCCCCATACATGGAGCCAAAAACCCCTCAAAACACAAAATATTGTGTTTTAGCGTAAAATCGCCTGATAAATGCACTAGAATGTGCCGAGCATTCATGACAATGGTGGAAGCGTACCGTATGGTGCGCTTCCTGTAGTGTTAGGAGAATGATGGCTGAGCAAGAAAACAGCTACGGCGCGCAAGACATCCAGATTCTCGAAGGTCTTGAGCATGTCCGCAAGCGCCCCGGCATGTACATTGGCTCGACGGGGCCCAAGGGTCTACATCACCTCGTCTATGAGGTCGTCGATAACTCCGTCGATGAGGCACTTGCCGGTTTTTGCAACCAGATTGACGTAACCCTCAATGAGGATGGTTCCTGTACCGTCGTCGACGACGGCCGTGGTATTCCCGTCGAGGAGCACCCCAAGCGCAAGAACATGTCGACGCTTGAGGTCGTTCTCACCATCCTCAACGCCGGCGGCAAGTTCGGCGGCAGTGGCTATAAGGTTTCCGGTGGTCTGCACGGCGTCGGTGTTTCCGTCGTCAATGCCCTCTCCTCCAAGGTCGTTGCGCAGGTCAAGCGCGATGGCGCCATTTGGGAGATGGAGTTTTCTCGCGGCAAGACCGTCCAGAAGATCATCGAGGTCGGAAAGACCGAGAAGACCGGTACGACCATCACCTTCTGGCCCGATCCCAAGATCTTCCAGACCATCGAGTTCGATTATGAGACGCTGCGCATCCACTTCCGTCAGACGGCCTTCCTCAACAAGGGTCTCAAGATCGTCTTCTGTGATGCCCGCAGCGAAGAACCCAAAACCGAGGTCTTCCAGTACAAGGGCGGCATTATCGACTTCGTCAAGTACATGAACGAGGGAAAGGCCGCCCTCAACGACAAGCCTGTGTATTTCGAAGCGGAAAGCGAAGCCGGCGAGGTCGAGATCTCCATGCAGTGGACCGAGACCTACTCCGAAAACGTTCGCTCGTTTGCCAACAACATCGACACCACCGATGGTGGTACGCACCTCGAGGGCTTCCGCACGGCACTGACCAAGACCATCAACGAATACGCGCGCAAGAAGAACCTTCTCAAGGAGAAGGAAGAGAACCTCTCCGGTGAGGATTGTCGCGAAGGTCTTTCCGCCGTCATCTCCGTGCGCTTGCACGAGCCGCAGTTCGAAGGTCAGACCAAGGCCAAACTCGGCAATCCCGAGGTGCGCGGTCTTGTCATCGGTGCCGTCAACAAGGGTCTCGCCGAATATCTTGACGAGAACCCCAAGCCGGCGAAGATGATCGTGCAAAAAGCCATCCAGGCTGGTAAGGCCCGTGCCGCCGCCCGCAAGGCGCGCGATCTCACACGCCGCAAGGGTGCGCTCGAGGGTGCCGGTCTTCCCGGCAAGCTCGCGGATTGCTCCGTGCGCGACCCAGCGCTCACCGAGCTCTACATCGTCGAGGGCGACTCCGCAGGTGGTTCGGCCAAGCAGGCACGCGAGCGCAGCTACCAGGCCATTCTTCCCCTGCGCGGCAAGATTCTCAACGTCGAGCGCGTGCAGGAACATCGCGCGCTGTCCTCGGACACCATCAACTCGCTCATCACGGCCATCGGCACGGGTTATGGCGAGGGGTTCGACGCCGACAAGGCGCGCTATCATCGCATCATTATCATGACCGATGCCGATGTCGATGGTGCGCACATCGCCATCCTGCTACTCACCTTCTTCTTCCGCTTCATGCCCGAGCTTATCAAACGCGGCTACATCTACATTGCATGCCCCCCGCTCTATGGCCTCAAGAAGAAGAACTCGCGCACTGGCAAGGTTATTCAGTACCTCTACAACGACGAGGCACTCAAGGAATGCATGAACAATCTCGACAATCCCGAGAAATACGACGTCCAGCGCTACAAGGGTCTGGGTGAGATGGATCCCGAGCAGCTTTGGGAGACCACCATGGACCCCGAGCGCCGCACGCTGCGACAGGTCGAGATTTCCGATATGACTGAGGTTGACCGCGTTGTCAACGAACTTATGGGAAATGACGTCGAGTGCCGCCGCACCTTCATCACGGAGCATGCGGCCGATATCGACGAACGTTTCCTTGACATCTAAGGAGGGATGAAATCACATGGTAGACGATTTGTTTGGCACCAACGACGCCGACGATAACCAGGAATCCCTCATGGGAGATGAGGAGTTTGCCGAGGTTGTGGAGGCAACCGTCGAGGAGGTTGCCGAAAACGGCGAGGAAAGCCTCGAAGCTAAGATTAATCACGGCATCGGAACGCTCGACATCAACGTCGGCAAGGTCTCCGAGACCGACTTCGCGCGCGAGATGCGCACGTCGTTTCTCGAGTACTCGATGTCGGTTATCGTTGCACGTGCCCTACCGGATGTGCGCGACGGTCTCAAACCCGTTCATCGTCGCATCCTCTATGCAATGAGCGAGAGCGGCATCACGCCCAACAAGCCTCACGTCAAGTGTGCCCGCCCCGTCGGTGACTGCATGGGTAAATACCACCCGCACGGTGACGCGGCTATCTACGATACGCTCGTACGTCTGGCCCAGGATTTCTCGATGCGAGTGCCGCTCATCGACGGTCATGGTAACTTCGGTTCCATCGACGGCGACTCTGCCGCAGCCATGCGTTATACCGAGGCGCGTCTGAACAAGCCGGCCATGGAGCTGCTCGCCGACCTCGAGAAGGAGACCGTCGATTGGCAGCCCAACTATGACGAGTCGATGCAGGAGCCCAAGGTGCTCCCCGCGCGTTTTCCGAACCTGCTCGTCAACGGTTCTGCCGGCATTGCCGTCGGCATGGCGACGAACATTCCGCCGCATAACCTCAGCGAGGCCATTGATGCGACCATCGCCGTCATGGAAAACCCCGACATCTCTCTCGACGAGCTGCTGCAGATCATGCCCGGTCCGGACTTCCCGACCGGTGCGACCATCATGGGTCGAGGTGGTATCCGTGAGGCGTACGAGACTGGTCATGGCTCGATTACCATCCGCGCCAAGGCTCACGTCGAGAAGAGCACCTCGGGCCGCAATCGCATCGTCGTGACCGAGATTCCGTATCAGGTTAACAAGGCCAAGCTTATCGAGAAAATCGCCGACCTGGTCAAGCAGAAGACGGTCACGGAAATTTCCGGACTCAACGACGAGTCGGACCGCAAGGGCATGCGCATCGTCATCGACCTCAAACGTGGTGAAGAGCCACAAGTCGTGCTCAACAAGCTCTACAAGCACACGCAGCTGCAAACGGGCTTTGGCATCAACAATCTCGCGTTGGTCAACGGCGTGCCGCATATCCTGAGTCTCAAGGACATGCTCTACAACTACATCGACCATCAGGTTGACGTCATTCAGCGCCGCACGCGTTATGAGCTGCGCAAGGCCGAAGAGCGCGCTCACATCCTCGAGGGCCTCGTCATTGCGCTCGACAACATCGACGAGGTCATCTCCATCATCCGCTCCTCGCGCGATGATGCCGAGGCCCGCGCCAAGTTGATTGAGCGCTTTGGCCTCTCCGAGGTGCAGTCCAACCACATCCTCGAGATGCGTCTGCGCCGCCTGACCGGCCTCGAGCGCGAGAAGATCGAGACCGAGCTCGCCGAGCTGCGCGAGAAGATCGCCTACTACAAGCGCGTTCTGGGTGACGAGAACCTCGTCAAGGAAATCATCCGTGACGAGATGCTCGAGATCAAGCGCCGCTATGGAGACAAGCGTCGCACCGAGATTGCCGATGAGGCGCGTGACCTTGACATCGAGGACCTCATCGCCGACGAGGACATGGTCGTCACCATCACCCGCAGCGGCTACATCAAGCGCTTGCCCGTGGCCACATACCGCCAGCAGAAGCGCGGTGGCAAGGGCATGAGCGGTGTGAAGCTCAAGGAGAATGACTTCGTCGAGCAGCTCTTCATTGCGTCGACGCACGATTACATGCTTTTCTTCACGAGCAAGGGCAAGGTATACCGCCAGAAGGTGCACCAGATTCCGCTTGGTAGTCGCCAGGCCAAGGGCACGCCCGTCGTCAACCTGCTTCCCATCGAGGACGATGAGAAGGTCGCGACCGTCATCAACACGCGCGACTTCCCTGCCGACGAGTATCTGCTCTTCGCGACCGCACATGGCATGATCAAAAAGACGGCCTTCGACGCGTACAAGAACGTGCGTTCCAACGGTCTCATCGCCATCAACCTGCGCGACGCCGACGAGCTCATCGCCGTGCGCCGTGTGGCTCCCGGCATGAAGGTCATGATGGTGAGCAGTGTAGGCAAGGCCATCCGCTTTGATGAGTCCGAAGCTCGCCCCATGGGTCGCGACACCACGGGTGTCCATGGCATCCGCATCGACGTCAAGGGCGGCGATCGCGTACTTGGCATGGAGATCGCGCCTGATGACAGTGACCTCTTCGTTATCACCGAGCGCGGGTACGGCAAGCGCACCAAGGTCACCGAGTACACCGAGCACCATCGCGGTGGTGGCGGTATGTCGACGATCAAGATGACCGACAAGAAGGGCAAGATCGCCGCGATGAAGATCATCAACGAGAAGCACGAGATGATGATCGTCTCCGAGGAGGGTGTCGTGATTCGCGTGAAAGCGAGCGACATCTCCGAGCTTTCGCGCGCCACCCAAGGCGTCAAGGTCATGAACGTTGACGATTCCGACCGTGTCGTGGCGGTCGCCCGCGTGGCCGGTGGCAAGAAAAAGAAGAAGGAGATCATCGAAGGCCAGACCGAGCTGCTCACTGAGGAGATTTCCGGCCAGATGAAGACCGAGGTTCCCGCCGACGTGGAAGACGACGTCGACGAAGACGAGATCGACACCACGGACTAGTGGGACAAACGGACAGGTCATTTGTCCCATTAGTGACCGGTACCGGAATAAAATGAGACAGTTACTCAGATCAACTGTCTCATTCGCGAGCGGCCCCTCGAGG